>JAUSLB010000039.1 GCA_030646655.1 Deltaproteobacteria bacterium
TCAACAGTACGCCCCCTCTAAGTGACGCGACCGTTGTAAAGCTGAGGGCCGGGGACAAGGTCCTTATTACAGGGGTGCTCTATACCGCGAGGGATGCGGCCCACAAGAGGCTTATAGAGCTTCTCGATAACGGCGGCAAGCTCCCCTTCGATATAAAGGGCCAGATAATATACTATGTCGGCCCTACCCCTGAAAGGCCGGGGCAGGTAATCGGCTCGGCCGGCCCGACGACAAGCGGCAGGATGGACGCTTACACCCCGAGGCTTATCGAGCTCGGGCTTAAGGGCATGGTCGGCAAGGGCGCGAGGAGCAAAGAGGTCTTGGAGGCGATAAAGAAACATAGGTCCGTATATATGGCGGCTGTGGGCGGGGCCGCTGCATTGATTGCCCGTTCGATAAAAAAGGCTCAAATCATAGCTTACGAGGACCTCGGCCCGGAGGCGATAAGGAGGCTCGAGGTGGTTGATTTCCCGGCTATTGTCGTTAACGACGTGCACGGCGGAGACCTCTTCGCTCAGGGCGTTGAGAGGTACAGGAGATAGGCCTTGAAGATAAAACTTTCGAACGAGGATATTTCAAGCGCAAGGGTCCGGCAGATAGAGCGCGTAAGCGGCGAGGACGTTAAGAAGTGCTACCAGTGCGGCAACTGCTCGGGCGGATGCCCTGTATCGTTCGAGATGGAGATAGCGCCGAGCCAGGTTATCAGGTTCCTGCAACTCGGCAAGGTCGATGAGGTCATGGCCGCCAATTCCATGTTGGTGTGCGTAGGCTGCCTCCTGTGCTACTCGCGCTGCCCAAAGGGCGTGAGCGTCGCGGCGATACTCGAGGCGTTAAGGCAGACTGCCTTAAGGAAGGGCGAGGACTTCGAAAAGATAAAGGACCTGCCGTATCCGTTCCTAAAAAAGGCCCCGCAGCAGGCGATCGTTTGCGGGTTCCGCAAATTTGTGAGTTAAATCCGTATCCGTTAAAATGACGGCTCACGGCCACGGAACACGGTTATATGAAGATACCCTACTACCCCGGCTGCACCCTAAATACCGTAGCGAAGCATTTCGACGCCTCTGCAAAGGATGCCGCTTTGTCTATGGGCTTCGAGATGGAGGAGCTGCGGCAGTGGAACTGCTGCGGTGCTGCTTTCCCCCTCACGCCCGATAACATTATTGGCCTGAGCGCGCCGGCAAAGGTTTTGTCGAACGCCCGCAAGACCGGGGATACGCTTACCACCTTGTGCTCCGTCTGCTATAACGTATTGAAGCGGACGAACAAGGTCATCAGGGACAGCAAGGAGAAGAGGAATATAATAAACGGCTTTATAGAGGAAGAGTATGACGGGAGCCTCAATATCATCCATTACCTCGAAGTCTTAAGGGATAAGATAGGTTTCGCTAAGGTCAAGGAGGCCGTAAAGAGGCCGCTTAAGGGCATAAAGGCTGGGTGCTATTACGGGTGCATGCTGCTGCGCCCGTTTGAGGATATCGGCATAGACAACGCAGAGAGGCCGACTATATTCGAGGATCTCCTTAAGGCCTTAGGCGCCGATGTAGTGGATTTTCCGAATAAGATAGAATGCTGCGGGGCTCATCTGGCAATGAATAACGAAGAAGTCGTGACAAGATTATCCGGCAGTGTCATGACTTCCGCCGTGGGCATGGGCGCCGAGCTGATCGTAACGAGCTGTCCGCTCTGCCAGTATAACCTTGAGAATAGCCAGGCAAAGGTCTCTGCGAGGACAGCCGGGTACACAGGCGTTCCGATAGCCTATTTTACACAGATGCTCGGGCTTGCCCTGGGCTCTCCCATAGAGGGCCTGGGCTTCGAGAAGAACTCTACGGATATAATGCCGCTACTGAAGAAGAAGGGGATTGTGTAGGATTAACCCCTCCCCTCCCGTCAAGGGAGGGTGGAAGAAGGACTTAAGTCTAAGGGCAATCCAAGAGGTCAGTTATGCCACGTATAGGCGTCTTTGTCTGCCAGTGCGGAAATAACATAGCGGCAACCGTTGATACCAAGAAGGTCGCCGAGGAGACGGCCCGGCTCCCGGGCGTCGTCTATACCTGCGACTATAAGTTCATGTGCTCCTCACCGGGCCAGGAGATGCTCAAGCAGGCCGTCAAGGACAATAACCTCGACGGCGTCATCGTCTCCGCATGCTCGCCTCACATGCACGAGAAGACCTTCAGGAAGGCCTCGGAGGCGGCGGGCCTGAACCCCTACCAGTGCGAGATAACCAATATCCGCGAGCAGTGCTCGTGGGTCCACCACGACAAGACAAAGGCCGCAGGCACCGTTAAATCAATCGATCTAACGAGGATGACTATCGAGAGGCTTAAGAGGAACAAGCCTCTTAATAAGATAAAGATACCGGTAAAGAAAAAGGCGCTCGTAATCGGCGGCGGCATAGCGGGCATACAGGCCGCGCTCGACATAGCCGAGGGCGGCAGAGATGTGATACTCGTCGAGCGTGAGCCCTCCATCGGCGGCAACATGGCAAGGCTCTCCGAGACATTTCCCACGATGGACTGCTCGCAGTGCATCCTTACTCCGAAGATGGTCGAGGTGGAATTGAATGAAAGGATTACCCTTTATACATACTCGGAGGTAGAGAAGGTCGACGGATATATCGGCAACTTCACCGTCCAGATAAGAAGGAAGTCCAAGTACGTTGACGAGGACAGGTGCACGGGCTGCGGTGAGTGCATAGAAAAGTGCCCGTTCAAGGTGGAAAGCCAGTTCGAGCTTGGGCTTGCCAAGCGGAAGGTCATCTATACGCCTTTCCCGCAGTCTGTCCCGAACGTGCCTGTAATAGACGCGCCCAACTGCCCCAAGATACAGAAGGACAAATGCGGGGCTTGCGCCATAGTATGCGGCCCCAAGTGCATAGATTTCAAGATGCAGGACAAGATCGTGACCGAAGAGGTCGGGGCCATAGTGGTAGCCACCGGCTACCAGCTCATGCCCAACGAGCGGTTCGGGGAGTACGGCCACGGCAAGTTCAAGGATGTCATAAGCGGGATGCAGTTCGAAAGGCTCGCCTCATCCTCGGGGCCCACCGGAGGCGAGATAAGAAGGCCCTCTGACGGCAAGGTCCCGAAGAATGTCGTCTTCATACAGTGCGTGGGATCGAGGGACGAGAAGAAGGGGGTCTCCTACTGCTCGAAGGTATGCTGCATGTACACTGCCAAGCACACGATGCTCTATTCGCACAAGGTGCACGGCGGGCAGGCCTTTGTCTTCTATATGGACATCCGCTCGGGCGGGAAGAGGTACGAGGAGTTCGTAAGGAAGGCTATCGAGCGCGACGGGGCCATGTATCTAAGGGGGCGGGTCTCAAGGGTCTATGAGAAAGACGGCAAGGTAATCGTGCAGGGCGCTGATACTTTGAGCGGCAGTCAGGTCGAGATAGAGGCGGAGATGGTCGTTCTCGCCACAGCGATCGTTTCAAGGGAGGGAGCCGACACGCTCGCCCAGAAGCTCGGCATAGGATACGACAAGGATAAATTTTATAATGA
>JAUSLB010000027.1 GCA_030646655.1 Deltaproteobacteria bacterium
GCTCTTGTCAGTTGTCGGCTATCTGCCACATTTAAGCGGGTGCGTAGTCTGCAAAAAAAATGGCGAGGCCGGGCCGATAAAGAAGTTCAGCTCAGAGAAGGGCGGGGTTGTATGCAGCAGGTGCTCAGGCGGGCTTTTGAATCTGGTCCCCATCTCCCCGGCTACCGCTGGGCTCCTGTCTATGGCCGCCAGGATGGATACGGATAAGCTTATGAGGCTTAAGCCGGGCGCGTCCTTCATAGAGGAAGGCGAAAGGCTTTTATACGATTTCATAAAGTTCCAGCTCGGCAGGGAGCTTAAGACAAAGAGGTTCATGGATAAGATGAGGAGCGCGGGTACAAGGGCGCTTTGAGCTTTTTTGGTTTTTTATTCTCTTTTGGTATTTCGGGGGATTTACTGATTTCTTTTTAAGGCTTCTTTTGACCGTGGGGGGGGAGCCGGATTTTTTGTAAAATAGGTTTTTATCCCTCGCAGGGTTAAAAATAAGGCGGGCTCCGGTCCTGCCTTCGGATAAGGAGGACAACAATGTATTTTCAGGACGTCATTTTAAACCTTCAGAAGTTCTGGGCTGAGAGGGGCTGCGTGCTCCACCAGCCCTACGATATGGAGAAGGGGGCCGGCACATTCCACCCTGCCACATTCCTGAGGGTCCTCGGGCCTGAGCCTTGGAAGGCGGCTTATGTCGAGCCATCCCGGAGGCCTACGGACGGCAGGTACGGCGAGAACCCGAATAGATTACAGCACTATTACCAGTTTCAGGTGATATTGAAGCCCTCGCCTGACGATATACAGGACATCTATCTCGACAGCCTAAGGAGCCTCGGCATAGACCCGCTCGCGCACGACATAAGGTTCGTTGAGGACGATTGGGAGTCCCCCACCCTCGGAGCTTGGGGCCTCGGCTGGGAGGTCTGGCTTGACGGCATGGAGATAACACAGTTCACGTACTTCCAGCAGGCGGGAGGGATAGATTTAAAGCCCGTATCAGGCGAGATAACATACGGCCTTGAGCGCATAACAATGTATCTGCAGGGCGTTGATAACGTATATGACCTTAAGTGGACAAAGGACATAAAATACGGCGATGTGCATTTAAGGGGGGAGATAGAGTTCTCGCGCTACAACTTCGAAGAGGCCGATACGACGATGCTCTTTAAGCTCTTCGACATGTACGAGAAGGAGTGCTTCAGGCTTCAGGAAAAGGGGCTTTTCCTCCCGGCATACGATTATTGCCTAAAGTGCTCGCATACATTTAACCTATTGGACGCGCGCGGCGCGATAAGCGTAGCAGAGCGGACGCGCTTCATCGGAAGGGTGAGGGCGCTCGCGAGAGGCTGCGCCGAGGGGTATCTAAAGACGAGGGAGGAGATGGGCTTCCCGCTGCTGCGTGAAAAAGTGGCAGGATAAGCCTTTTTTCACGCTACTAAACGCCCATCTGCGTTGTCAGGCCTGCGGGCTTAAATCCTCACATACACAAAAAGTATGCTGCGGTTTAATCCCTTGTCCTTCCTATCATCTGGGCGTTTAATAGCGTGAACAATAAACCCTGAGAGAAATTAAAAGCACTGAGGAACTAGTACTTCGACACGTTCATCTCCTCCATCTTGCCCGTGACCATATAAACCACCCTCTCCGCTATGTTCGTGACCCTGTCCGCTATGCGCTCGAGGTTGTGGGCGCCCCAGATAAGGTATGTGGCGTCCTTTATAATCTTGGGGTCATTGACCATCATCATCACAAGCTCGTTATAGATAGCGTCATAAAGCGCGTCTACCTCGTCGTCCTCGTTGCAGATCTTCTTCGCTGTCTCAATATCCCTGTCAACGAACGCCTTCATGCACCTCTGTAGCATGGATAGGCCCTTGTCCGCCATCTTCGGCATGTCTATGAGGGGCTTTACCAGAGGGGCGTCCCCGATTGCGACGCTTATCTTGGCGATCCCCTCGGCGTGGTCGCCTATGCGCTCGAGGTCGGTTATAATATTGATGATAGCGGCAAGCGTCCTTAGATCCACTGCCATCGGCTGCTGAGTGGCTATGAGCCTTATGCACCGCTCCTCAATGTCGAAGCGCTTTTGATTTATCTGAATGTCGTTCTTCACTATCTTTTTGGACTTCTCCATGTCCCTGCTCTTCAGGGCCTCCATCGAGTCCTTTACGGCGGCCCCGACCATCACGGCCATCTGCTGGACCTCGTCCTGAACTTCCTTCAAAGCCTTGTGGTAAGCCTCGCGCGTCATCTTCCCTCCTTAATGGTTAAAGGCCATTAACCGAACCTTCCGGTTATATAATCCTCTGTCAATTTATTCGAAGGCGCGGTGAATATCTTCTGAGTGTAGTCGAACTCTATCATCTCGCCCATCATGAAAAACCCCGTAAATTCCGAGACCCTCGCGGCCTGCTGCATATTGTGAGTGACTATAACGACAGTATAGGTCTTTTTTAAATCAGTCATCAAGTCTTCTATCTTTGCCGTAGCCACAGGGTCGAGAGCGGAGCAGGGCTCGTCCATGAGGATAACCTCCGGCTCTACCGCGACCGCTCTCGCAATGCAGAGCCTCTGCTGCTGGCCTCCTGAAAGCGACAAGGCAGGCTCGTTCAACCTGTCTTTTATCTCATCCCAGAGCGCGGAGTCTTTTAACGCCTTCTCGACCCTCAAGGATATCTCCTTTTTCTTCTTTATGCCCATGAGCTTGAGCCCGAAGGCGACGTTCTCGTATATCGACATGGGGAACGGGGTCGGCTTCTGGAAGACCATCCCGACCTTGCTCCTTAGCTTTATAAGGTCAAGCCCCTTCTCGAGGATGTTCCTGCCGTCGAGTATTATCTCGCCCTCGTAGCGGTTTCCCGGATACAGGTCGTGCATCCTGTTTACGCACCTTAGGAATGTCGTCTTCCCGCATCCCGAAGGGCCTATGAGGGCCGTTATCTCCTTCTCCCGTACGGATAAGTTTATATTCTTCAGGGCCTGCTTAGTCCCGTAATAGAAGTTTAAATCTTTTATCTTTACCTTATCGTTCATCTCGGGCTTCTCCGGGTAACAAGTAATCTTGCGAAGATCGTTACGAGCAGCACCGTTGCGGTAATAATGAGGGCCGCTCCCCATGCCTTTGTGTGCCAGTCCTCATAAGGCCCCAATGCGTAATTGAATATAGTGACGGTCAGGGTCGCGGTGGGCTCGGCCACATTAAAGTTCCAGAAGGAGTTATTGAAGGAGGTAAAAAGCAGCGGAGCCGTCTCTCCCGATACCCTCGCGACGGCCAGGAGAACGCCCGTTGTTATCCCCCTTATCGCCCCCCTGTAGACCACATGGACGGTAACCTTCCAGTGGGGCGCGCCGAGGGCGAGGGCCGCCTCTCTTGTGGAGTCAGGCACGAGCTTTAAGACCTCTTCCGCCGTCCTTACTATGACGGGCAGCATTATGATAGAGAGCGCCACAGCCCCGGCTATGGCGCTAAACCCGCCGAGGGGTTTTACCAGTATGGCATAGACGAATAAGCCTATTACAATGGAAGGGGCGCTTACGAGGATATCGGAGAGGAACCTCACGACCGAAGCGGTACCGCTCTTCCTCCCGTATTCGGAAAGGTAAGTGCCGGCGAGTATCCCCGAGGGCACGCCTATGACGGTGGCAACCACAGTAACGAAGATCGTGCCGAGGATAGCGTGCGCGAGCCCGCCGCCCTCGGCGCCGGGCGGGACCGGGAGCTCAGTAAAGAACGCCCAGTTGAGCGCGGGAAGGCCGAGAGTTATCACATCCTTTAATATCCAGAACAGGAAAAAGATCCCGAAGCCCGCGGAAAGGAGCGACACCGTAAGGGCGAGGAGGTTATAGAATTTGCGCCTTAGATAAAAAAAGTTCAAAATAGCTACCCCGGAATTATTACACGAAAGAACCTTATAAATTCCCTCCCTTGTAAGAAAAGCCCCCTATGAGGAACTTCGCCAGGACAAGGACTATGAAGGTAATAACAAAGAGTATCAGCCCGAGCGCTACGAGGCTTGACAGATACAGCGGGTCAACCGCCTCCGTAAACTCGTTGGCAAGCGTCGCCGAGATCGACGTGGCCGGGTCGAGGAGGGCATGGCTGATCTCGTGCGAGTTGCCGATGACGAACGTTACCGCCATCGTCTCTCCTAAAGCCCTCCCAAGCCCCAGTATTACAGCCCCAATTATCCCTGACCTCGTATAGGGTATCACAACCTTCCTTATTACCTCCCATTTTGTCGCGCCTACTCCGTAGCCCGACTCCTTCAGCATAGGCGGGACCATCTGGAACACATCCCTTGATACCGATGAGATGAACGGGATTATCATTATCGCGAGAATGAACCCCGCGGGGAGCATCCCGATCCCGAGGGGAGCGCCGTTAAATATCGGGATAAAGCCGAGGTACTCTATTATCCACGGCTCGACATGGTCGGATAAGAACGGGGCGAACACAAACAGCCCCCACATCCCGTATATGATGGAGGGGATGGACGCGAGGAGCTCTATAGCCGTGCCTATCGGGCCCTTAAACCCCTTGGGCGCCATCTCTGTAAGGAATATGGCGATGCCGAGGCTTATGGGCACGGCTATTACGATGGCGATTATCGAGGATACGATCGTGCCGTAAACGGACGGAAGCGCCCCGAACTCGAGCCGTACAGGGTCCCAAGAGGAGCTTACGAGGAATTTAAGGCCGAACTTTTTTATCGCCGGGAGGGACTCTTTAAAAAGGACGGCGAATATGAAGAGCATCAGGACTACTACGGATATCGCGAAGAAATAGGAGACGCCCCTGAAGACAGCGTCCCCGATCTTATCCGCCTTATGTCTTTCGAGCAGGGCCATAATTATTTCAGGATACTACAAAAGAAACATTCGGGCAAACAGGAAAGCTCATCTCTTCCAGAGGGCCTGCCCCTTGCACTTAATTTCCCTTGCCCATGCCTCTTCCATTATCTCAGAGACGTTTTTCGGTATCGGGACATAGTCGAGGGATTTGGCCATCTCAGCCCCGTCCCTGTATGCCCAGTCGAAAAAGCCGAGTACAATCTTAGCCTTTCCGCACTCTTCCGGCTGGCGGTGGATTATGATGAATGTGGCGCCGGAAATCGGCCACGAGTTCTTCCCGGGCTGATCCGTCAGGACTACATAGAAGCCGGGCGCGTTCCTCCAGTCAGCGGAAGCGGCAGCGGCGCCGAAGGACTCTATCGAGGGGTCTACGAAGGCTTTGTCCCTGTTCTGGAGTTTCGTATGGGTAAGCTTATTCTGGACGGCGTATGCGTATTCGATGTAGCCTATCGACCCTTTTATCCTTTTTACATACGCGGCAACACCTTCGTTGCCCTTGCCGCCGACCCCTGCGGGCCACTTTACGGCCGTGCCGAAGCCCGCCTTGTCGTGCCAGTCTTTGCTTACCTTATCCAGGTAGTTCGTGAAGATCCAGGTGGTGCCGCTCCCGTCAGAGCGGTGCACTACGGTTATCTTATCGTCCGGCATAGCCGCCCCGGCGTTGAGCTCCGTTATCCGCTTGTCGTTCCATTTGTTTATCTTGCCGAGGAATATGTCAGCCAAGAGATCGGGGGTAAGCTTAATCTGCCCGGGGCTTATGCCTTTTAAATTCACGACAGGCACCACCCCGCCTATCGTCATGGGGAACTGGAATAGCCCGGCTTCGCTCAGCTCCTTTGCGGTTAGAGGAGCGTCGCTCGCCCCGAAATCGACCGTCTTTTCCTTTATCTGCCTTATGCCTCCGCCGCTGCCGATAGACTGGTAGTTCAGCTTAAGCCCTGTCTTTTTAGCGTATTCGTAGGCCCACTTCGAGTACAGCGGGTAGGGGAATGTCGCGCCCGCGCCGTTAATGAGGGTATCGGCAAATGAGCCCCCTGCCATAAGTAGTATCAGTGTAACCGCAAGCAATACCTTTTTCATCTATTATCCTCTTTTTCTTTTTTCCATAATTTAGCAGAGAATTGTTACAGCCGTGTTACAGGACTGTTAAGGGATTATGAAAAATCAGCAGGCTGCGGAAAAGGCCTATCCTGTCAGAAGTATATCTGCCCCTGTATCTGTATTACATCCTTTTTGTCATCGTTAGCAAGCCTCCCTGAGGCGTTATTCCCGAACCTCGAATGCACCCAGTTAGCGGAAGCCGAGGCTGTTGCCCTTAAAGTACCAGTTGAGGCCAACGGTCGTATTTTCCTCTTTTTTGCCGGCCTCCTTTGAGTCCTGATCATACTCCTCGTAGCGCAGCGCCGGCTCTAAATTGAGCCCTTCTATGAAGTAGCCTGCCTGCAAAGACCAGCCTCCGGGCATCGTATCCTTTATCGCAGGGTCTCCGGAATTTATCTCCCACTCTATGTATTCAAGCCCGGCGCTAAGGCCTTTGTAGCGGCCTGAGAGGTCTGCGCCCCAGAGTTGCCTTTTTTCTTTAAAATCGTTCTCGCTGTATGCTATATGGCTCTGGAACGCGTAATCAGCCCCAAGCGTAAGGTGGCTTCCTGCGCCGAGGTGTGCGTCGCTCTTTTTATCCTCCGCAAGACCCGGGGGGGATACCTCAAACCTTAAAGCCAAAAGAGGGTCAGCGCTCTGAACGGTCCTCCCCGTCTCTATCGAATCCCCGTTATGCCAGCCGTCGGCTACAGCCGCCTCGTATGCCAGCATGCCCTTGTTAAGCCTTCCCTTTATGGCCATCTTGGGCTGGTAATAGGCGTCGGTCTTGCCGAAAACATTCTTCGCGGCCTCTGTAGACGAAGGGTTCTCTATAAGAAGCCTTTTTGCAGATGAAAGAAGTGATACCCTTGAATAAGGGAGCTTCTCTTTTCCAATGATAAATGTATATGCCTCATCAGGCGCCCATTCGATATAAGCCATGTGCAGGGCGGCCTCGTTGGTGTTGCCGCTCTTGTCCCACTTATCCGCCCTTAAAGTCAGATTATATCTGACGGAGTCAGAAAAAAGATGCCCGGTAAGCTCGATGCGCGCCCTTCTAAAGTAGAAGTCAGTATCAGTATCGTAGGCGCTCCCGTCCTTTTCTTTTATTATATCACCGTAATCGACCCTCGGCTGAAGCCTTATCCTGATATTGAGTTCAGAGCCGTTCGAGCTTATGGTCAAGCCCTTTGATCCTCCGTTGTCCCCGGCAAACGCAGGGCCGGAGAAAAGGAGTCCTGATATAAAAGCTCCCAAAAGTAACTTCTTCAAAATCTTATCCTTTTAAAAAGTAATAAAAAAAGCCGGCCCAGTCTGGAAAGGGGCCGGCTAAAAAAGCAATCTCCTTTCCAAAAGGGGAGGCGTAGCCGTTTCCAGCTAAACCCTGTCGGCCAGATCCCGTAGTCCTTAAGACCTTAGGGATGTCGGCTCGGAGATGGATAATGAACCTCCCCGCAGCAAGCTGCGAGGTATCGAAGTCCTCTATGCTGAAAAAGTCTCGAAGCAAGCTTCGGGGAACTGAACCCTCAGTGAGGGATTAAATTTCGCCCCTTATACCATTGCCCTTTAGGCGTGTCAAGCCCTATGTAAATAGGGATTGACACGGATTCAGCCATTCAGGTAGGATATTATTTACTTTTTATAAGGAGTTACAGATGGGGAGAAAAAGATCCGCAAGCATCCTCAAGAAGG
>JAUSLB010000028.1 GCA_030646655.1 Deltaproteobacteria bacterium
GCAGAAAGAGCCGTTTTCTAAAAGCGCACGATTTGAGATTGTGCCGTGCGCAGAGCACCCCCGCCATTTATGGCGGGGTAATTGAACCCTCTTTTAAAAACCTCTCTATATGAGTAAAGTCCTCATTGTTGACGATGAAAACGATATAAGGTATATCCTTTCGGAGCTCCTCGGGAAAAAGGGGTTTTCAACCGTAGAGGCCCCTGACGGTCCATCTGCGATCGAGGCCTTCAAAAAGGAGAGGCCACACGCGGTCCTCCTTGACCACAAGATGCCCGGAATGGACGGGTTCCAGACCTTTCAGGAGCTTAAAAAGATAGACCCTTCTGTCCCCGTAATATTCCTTACGGCCTACGGGGATATACCCTTTGCCGTAGAGGCGATAAAGACCGGGGCTTACGATTTCATCACAAAGCCGCCGGATATAGACTCTCTCTCCCTCATATTAAAAAGGGGGATAGAGAAGCTATCCCTTGAGCGGGAGGTAAAGAGGCTAAGTACGGCGGTAGGGGTGTCTGTCGAGTCCATCCTCGGCAAAAGCAGCTCTATAAAAAGGGTGATAGGACAGCTTACTCAGGTCGCCTTGAGCGATTTCTCCATCATAATACAGGGCGAGACAGGGACCGGGAAATCCACCATAGCGGAGATAATCCATAACATGAGTAAAAGGGTCGGAGGGCCATTTACGAGGGTTGACATAAGCGTAATACCCGAGACCCTTGTTGAGAGCGAGCTCTTCGGCTACGAGAAGGGAGCCTTCACAGGCGCGGAGAGGACCAAGAGGGGGTATTTCGATGTAACCAATAACGGCACTATCTTTATAGATGAGCTTGAGAACATGTCCCATCATGTGCAAAGCAAGCTCCTAAGCGCCGTTGAGGAGAAAAAGATATACCCTATGGGCGGGACAAAACCAATAGCCGTGGATGTCAGGATAATCTCAGCCACGAATACGGATATATTAAAGCTCATAAAGGAAAAGAGGTTCAGGGAGGACTTATTCTTCCGCTTAAACGAATTCGCCATAACGATCCCGCCCTTAAGGGAGCGGGTAGAGGACATCTCTTTCCTTGCCAAAAGGTTCTGCAAAGAGGCCTGCCTTGAGCTCAATAAAAAAACTGCCGAGGTCTCGGATGAGTCGATAAAAATGCTTGAGCGGTATGACTGGCCGGGTAACGTGAGGGAATTGAAGAACGCCATGCGCAGGGCGGTCTTACTTTCAGGGGACCCTGTAATCCTTCCTAATCACATAGAGTTCCTGATGGGCCATGACCATGACCTTAAGGATATGCCGCTCCTCCCTCTTAAAGAGGTCTCCGCAATGGCCGCAAGGGACGCCGAGAGCGCTGCCATAAGGCGCGCCTTGTCCCTTACTGGCGGGAATAAGTCAAAAGCCGCCTTAATGCTTCAAGTTGACTATAAAACCCTCCTTACAAAGATAAAGCAATATTCAATAGAGTAGTTATGTATCCGGCTCCATAGGGATTATGGAACGGATTACATAATTTAAGCCCCTCTCAATATACCCCTGAAAAAAACCGTTGTGATATCAATCACTTAACTTGTGGCATAGCTCTTGCTGTATATTCAAGTCAAGAGGAACAGAGATTTTCCTAAAGTTTCCGGAAAGCCGACCGATAAAGGAGGTATTTAACATGAAAAGACTCCCGCTCTTATTGAAAGTCCTTTTCCTGATCGCCGCGCTCGCCACCACCGCCTACGGAGAAGACGGGTTAAGGCAGAGGCTCATCGATTCCAGCCATATAAACACCTTATATTCGATAGACGACTTCAATACGCTCGCATCCGGCGACCCGGCCAAGATAGCCGGGGAGCTTGAGAAGGCGTGCATCGAAGGCGGAAGGGCAGTAGAAAAGGCCCCTGACAACTCTATAAAATGCCGCGGCTATTTTGAGGCTGCCGAGGTGAAAGAGGGCGGAAGCTCTTTGGGGCTTTTCGCCATAAAGACGGCCTTACCCCAGCCGTTCTTATATAAGACGCCGGCCCTGCCGTCCTTTAACGAGATAAGCTTCCCGAAGACAGGCAAGCTTACAGGGAACTACTCGAACCCCGACCTGTACCAGTACCTATCCGCGCTCTGCAGGAAGAATAACGGCGCCGCAGAGATAGTTATCACAAAGAGATACGGCAAATACTTAAGGCTTACTCAGGTAGGCCCTGAGGAGGGCTCAAGCTACATCCTATCGAATGGCAAGGGCAAAGACCCTTGGTTCTTTGCCTGCAACGGCAACGGAAGGTTCGTTGTAGAGAAGGACTATCAGTACAAGCCCGGTGAGGAGAGCCTTTATTTCTATACAAACCGCGGCCTCGAAGGCGCTGACTTCGTAAGGTCCGACGATACGGAGGCCATTGCGCTCCTTAACAATAGCGGGGTCGAGTTGAGCATGGACACGGAGAGGCAGACTGATTTCCTCGAGGAGATGGCGTGGGAGGTGGCAAGCCTTCAGATGAACTTTGTTAAGACCAGCGCTGGGTCGAAGTTCACGGGGCTGTTCTACGGGAGCAAGGCGGAGTGCGGGTATGTGACTATCAAGCACACCCACACCGGGCCTAAAGACGCCTCCGAGATGGCTTACAACTACAGGGTATGCAACAACAGGGTGGCAAGCCTTGACGGGAAAGGCATAAAGGCAGATATAAAAGAGGTTTACGCGAGCGCAAGGTAAAAGAGGAGAACCAGCGGGAGTGAAAAAGGCGGGCTTTTTAAGCCCGCCTTTTTCACTTCACCTTCCGTGACATTTTTTGTATTTATTGCCGCTCCCGCAGTAGCACGGGTCGTTACGCCCCGGGGCAGGGCTCGAAAGCTGCGGGTTGAATGAGGCAAGGTTCTTTGAGCAGTAATCTTTAAGCTGTCCTATAACCCTGTCCGCCGCTTCCTCTACGGTATCTACCCCGCCGTTATAATGCTTACGGCCCGTCTCTTTCTCAAGCTCGATAGCCCTTTTTACCTTAGAGCCGTCGGGGTCCTCCTTTGCGGCGTCGATTATCCTGCAATAGCCCTTTTCCCCCGGCCTTGCGCTTAATACCCCGAGGTAACCGCAGTGCGGCGGCCTTATCTCCGTGCCGAAGAGGAGGGAAGGGTGTATCGAGCAGGACTTATCGGGTGATAAAAATAGGCACCGGAATGCGAAGATAGCGAGGATATTGAGCGATAATGCGGTCCCGTTCGCCTTTATATCCTTTATGGAGACATTGTATTTTTCCGGGGATTTAAAAAGAGGCCTCAACGGGACCTCGTTAGTTACATAGGTCTTAAGTATCCTCTCCTCGCGCGCCTTAATGCCTTTTATTATCTCATCCCTGAAACCCTTCAGGTTGGAAAGCCCGCCTTCTTTTACGGCCGTATAGGAGATAATCCCCCACCACGGGTCGCAGCACATGCCTTTGCACTGCTTTACGCATACGTCTGAAAAAAACGAGGTATTCTCTTTCGCTTCCATCTGATCCAATGAACCTCCCCGCAGCAAGCTGCGAGGTATCGAAGTCCTCTATGCTGAAAAAGTCTCGAAGCAAGCTTCGGGGAATTGAACCCTCAGTGAGGGATTAAATTTCGCCCTTTATACCATTGCCCTTTAGGCGTGTCAAGCCCTATGTAAATAGGGATTGACACGGATTCAGCCATTCAGGTAGGATATTATTTACTTTTTATAAGGAGTTACAGATGGGGAGAAAAAGATCCGCAAGCATCCTCAAGAAGG
>JAUSLB010000029.1 GCA_030646655.1 Deltaproteobacteria bacterium
CGCGCTTTGAGTTGGCAACGACGGATTTAAGCCTATCGCTTGAAAAAAGTTTTTTCTCAAGGTGTAAGAGGACGAAATGGAGCGGGCTTAACCCTGTAAGGACGCGCCTTAATAACGACGAGGCCCGCCCCCTCCTTATAAGCCACTCCTTATGGCAGCCGTCCCCTGCCCTGTATATATCCTGACAATATGTCCTCTCAAGGCTTACGACGAAATCAGGCCGAACCTCCTCCACAGCCTTCTTCGCGTTCCTCGCGAATATCAAGGGCTTAAGGAAAGACGGGCCGAAGGTATTCACCTTGTGGAACCTGACCCCTTCCTGCTCCTGCCACTGGCTTGAGAATACCTCGACCGCATGCCCCCTTTCAAGGAGCCCGTCTATGAACCTCGAAAGGAAGACCTCAGCCCCGCCGTACGGGGTAAACTTCATCCTTATAAGGCCTATCCTCATTCCCTCACCTGTATTTCGAATAAAGCTTGTCAAAGGCCTTGAACGCCTCGTCAACGCCGACAGAGCCGGCCTCCCCTGTCCCGTCCTGAAGGATGGCATGCGCCACGCCCCAAGGAGCCCACCTTGTCTTATCGGTGGAGCCCCATATGGTCAGTACCGGTTTCCTTAGCGCAGCCGCTATGTGCATCGCCCCTCCGTCAGAGCAGACCGCCATATGGCCGAGGCTCGTGGCCGCTATAAGCTCCGATAGCTTTTCGGTCTTTAAGGCGAAAGGCCTCTTTTTCATGTTATTGAAGAGCCACTCTGCGTTCTCATCGTCACCCGGATGCAAGGGGTTTGCCCCGGCCCCCGGTGACCAGAGCAGTATTATGTTAAGCCCGTGCCTTTCATATATCATGTCCCCGAGGACCCTGAACTTCTCCTTCGGCCACCTGTTCTGCGGCTTCCTCGAGCTTATGTGGAAGATTATGGGCCGCTCCCTCTGACTCAGCCCGAGCCTCCTTAAATCTTTAGAGACCTTTTCGATCTCTTTCTCGTCAGGGATAAGGCGCAGCGGCGGGGGAGGGCCTTTTATGCCAAGAGGCTCTACGAGGCGCATCATCGCCTCTACCTCGTGGATAGCTTTCTCAGGCTCCGGGACGGGCTTATTATATGAGCCCGTCCCTCCCTTTGGGGCAAAGCCTATCTTCGTCTTAGCCCCCGTAAGGGATGCGTACCTCTCGACCCTCTTTGAATATCCGTAGCTGCACCCTATGGCTATCTCGTATTTTGCCGCCCTTACCTTTCTTATGAGGTTAAGGTTGCTTAACAGCACCCTTAGCTTTCCTTTGGAGAGGCTGTGCTTCTCCTTCTCGTAGACAAAGACCTCGTCTATATCAGGGTTATCCACCACGACATCCGCGTTATAGGAGTTGACCAAGACCCCTATCCGGGCGTCCGGGAAGTTCCTGCGGGTAGCGGAGATCGCAGGGGTAGTGCATACGAGATCCCCGATATTGTCCCTCCTTATGAAGATGACGCTCTCAACGCCCATCAGTCTACCGCCCTTCTGAACCGCGCCTCTTTTACCTCCCTGTACAGGACAGCGGCTACGGCCGAAAAGGCCACAATAAGGATGCCGTAAGCCTCCTCCCATAGGCCGTTCGCTATGTTGATGAGCGAATACGAGATGAGTACCCCGACAACGCCGTATTTAAGAAAATCCGTCGCCTCGCCCCTGAATTTTCCGAAATACATCGACATCGCCTTAAGCGATACCGTTATCCAGAACAGCAGGAACGCCATTAGCCCGATTATGCCTACCTCGAATAGCACCTGAAGGATAAGGTTATGCGGGTTCGCGCCTCCGTAGCCGTGCTCGCTGAAATACCTGTATGTGCCCCCGTCTTTGTCCCACTTGTCCATGTATTGCTCACGAGCCACGCGCGAGAACTTCTTCCAGCCGTAGCCGTAGCCGATAACGGGTCTATCCTTTATCATCTCAACCGCCCCGTTCCATATCGAGAGCCTCTCGTTCAAACCCTCCGGGCTGTCGCTTACATAATTGGAGAAAGTAAGCAGCGTCCTGTACCTGTCGAACGAGGCGGGATTGGCGCTGTAGATATATGCGGAAGATAAAACCGCTATCAGGAGGCCTATTATCAATATCTTAAACCTCTTCGCAAGGACTGTGATCATAACGGCGGAGGCGACGATGGCTATTATCTGCCCCCTGTGGTTATTGAGCATGGATAAGACGAACTCAAGGAATAAAAATACCGCGATCGGTATCTTTACTATAAGCCCCTCCCTCGATGAGTATAGGTAGCCTATCGCGAGCGGGATATAGAAGGTGGCGAAAAGAGAATACCCCTTTAGAAGCTCGTTCCCCCCATTCCCATTGCCAGCGTTATCGAGCCAGTGGAGGAGCGCCTGAGACGGGGTCTTAATCAGGATGAGGGCCGTGAGCGCGGCAAACCCCGCAAGCAGCGCGTATATAAGAGGCTTAAGCCCGTCTATGCCCTTGTATTCATATATTACCACGATAAATACGAAGGCCTGATAGAGGAGGTTCTTCCTCATCGCGGTAAAGCTCTCTACGGCGTAGGGGCTCAAAGCGGAGCTTATGACGGAGGCGGTTATTATGAGGCCGAAGGAGATGACGGTCGTATCTATCAGATTAACCCTGAACCCTCCCCTCATGAACCTTATTAAAAAGGTAAGGGCCATGAGGATAAAGGCCCCGTTCCTCACGGCCGAGTAGTGGCTGAATGGCTGAAGGAAGATGAAGATAAGGAGGAATACCTTCACCGCCTGATATTTGCCTATGAAATTATCCAACCTGTTTAGAAGTTTCATAGATTTTTCAGCCCGCCATGCCGGATTTTTTTAGATTAGCAGGCTGTTGAAAAACAGCCTGCTAATGCAATCCCCATAGTGTGGGGTTGTATTGCCTCTGGACGCTCGCCGTCTAGTGACAAGGCGAGCTATATAAATGAAAAATTTCCTTGCCAGACTGGACGAACTGCCATTCACTCCGGCCAAATCGTGGTTGAAAAAGTCCAGGACGGACTTTTTCAACATCCTGCTATCGCCTCAAGGACTTTTTTAAAGACCTCTTCAGCCGTTATCTCTATTACGCACTGCCTGTGCCCGAGCCTGCACTTATAGGGGGCAAGGAAGGTATGCGAGCACGGGATGCAGTCAAAGCCCTTCTCCTGTATTATCACGCTCCCCCTGCCTGTGGGCCTCTGGTCGGACATGTCGCACGGCCCCGCTATGTCTATCACAGGCACGCCGCAGGCGTCAGCCATGTAGATGAGCCCCGTGTCAACCCCTATGAGAAGGGAGAGCCTTTTTAAAAGCTCAGGGCCCTCATCGAGCGGGACCTTCCCGCTTAAGTCTATGACCCTGCCGCCGTCTTTTACG
>JAUSLB010000031.1 GCA_030646655.1 Deltaproteobacteria bacterium
AACTATGTAAAGAAGTACGCCTGTCGTCTTATACGCCTCCTTCATAGCCCCCCTGCGGTCATGGAGGACCGTGAACGAGAGGCCGTACTTCTTTACATAGTTCGCCACGGCCTCTGGGCCGTCCTTATCCACGCTGACCGCGATTATCTCGAAGGGCTGGCCTTTAAGCCCCTGATAGAGCGCCTCCATCGAGGGCATCTCCTCCTCGCAGGGCTTGCACCATGTAGCCCAGAAATTCAGGAAAACGACCTTGCCCCTGTAGTCCTTAAGGCTTACGGGCTTGCCGGTCAGGTCCGGCAGGGTGAAATCTATCGCTTCAACCCCCGCGTGCACAGGCTCGAACTTTTTCCTCTGCCCGAGCACTATAAAGACGACCGCGGCGATTACGGCCAAGACTATTATTACCAGCACGGCCTTGGGGAGGCCTTTTTCGTTCTCTACGGTTCTCTCGCTCATTGCGCTTTATCCTAACCTGTAAAAGTCGATTTTTCTATTATGCGTACGCGTGAAGGCCCGGCAGCACGAAGCTTACTCCCCAGTACAGGAACACTACCGCGAGGAAGCCCGCGATAGAGAGGTATGCGGCCCTCTTGCCCCTCCAGCCCCTCGTAACCCTCGCGTGCAGGTACGCGGCGTATATGAACCATGTGATGAGCGACCATGTCTCTTTGGGGTCCCAGCTCCAGTAAGAGCCCCATGCGTAGTTCGCCCATACCGCCCCTGATACTATCCCTACTGCGAGGAACGGGAAGCCCCAGGCTATAGACCTGTACGAGAGCTCGTCGATCGTCTTGGCGTCAGGGAAGGCGTCCATGATGGATCTGCCGCCCTTCTGCTCGGACCTGTTCTTTACGAGGTAAATGAGGCTAAGGCCGAAGGCAATGGCAAAGCCCGCGTAACCTATGAATGTGGTAAAGACATGAAAGTCGAGCCAGCCTATGGCGTACTTCTCAAACCCCCACGGGGATAAAAGGTCCATCATCCAGTGCCATTTGTTCTGGAGGGCCGGGTTCAACGGCTCTACGCTTTTAAACCTGTAAGGGAGCAGCGAGGCCGCGAGCATGGAGAGCAACTCTATAGTCATAACGACCGCGCCTATGGCCTTGAACTTGTGCTTGAACTCCATAAGGAGGTAGCCCGCGTTGGTGGCCCATATGAACAATACCATCGACTCGTACAGGTTCGAGAACGGCGCGTGTCCGGACTCGCCTGCCCGGGCCACAAGGACCATCGTGGTTGACATGAGGGCGACGAACGCGAAGGCCGTAGCGGTCTGGCCCAGCCACTTCTTCCTGAATATCCAGTGGCCCATGTACAGGACTGCCGTTATGAAGTAGAACGCGAATGAAAAGGTAAAAAATACAAGGGACAAAATCATCTCTTTTTATTCCCCCTTCGAGGCGGAGACCGCCTCAACTATCTCTTTTAACTCCTTCTCGAAAACGAAGTTATTCTTGTTTATGGTCCCGCCGAGCTTCACCTCGCTCGACCTGCCGGTGTTCCTCACTATTATCCAGACCCTCCTGTGATAGACGAAAAAGGCGAGTATGAAACCAAAGCCCATGACTATGGTGCCGGCCCATACGATATTGGTGCCGGGGTCCTTGTTTATCGACAGCCCCGAGTACATTGTACCCCGGAAGTCCAGAAAGACCATGTCAACGTCGGAGTTCGGTATCGCCGGGAATATGCCGGGGTACTTAAGGAAGAGCCACGGGGTGGAAACCAGCTTTTCCCCGTTATAGATCTCAAGCTGGACAGCCGGGTTATTGGCCTCGGCGGATTTCGAGAATACCGTATTGGTCTTCTCGTCGTAGGCGAAGTCCGCGCTATAGGAGACGAGCTTTACGGAGTAGGGGCTGCCGGGCATGGCCTTGAGCTCCTGCCACTTCACTGCGACCGGGTCCCCGGGGTTGTCCCTGTTCTTTAGCTTAAGCGCGACCTGCGCCTCCTCTACCCTGTTCCACGCCGTGCCGTAGCTCGACTGATAGAACCTTATCCCCTTATAGTAGAGAGGCTCGTTCACCCAGATCTGCTTCTGCAAGACCTCCTTGCCGCCTTCTATGACGGTAACGAGGCTGTTATACTGCTTTATCTGGCCGGAGTCGTAGTAGTCTATCCAGAACTTGTCGAGCTTTAATTTAAAACCCTCGTTCGGCACGGTCACGTCCCCGCCTACGAATATGGCCCTGAAGTCCTTGTATCCCGCGAAGCTGCCCACTATCGCCCCGAGGAGTATCAGTAGAAGGCTTATATGCGTCATGTCGGAGCCGAGCCTCCCGATCCTCCCCTTCCACGCGTAAAGCCTCCACTCGCCGTCCCCGCCCGACGAGATTATCCCGTAGCGCTTCTTTTTAAAGGCGCTTACGACCCTCTCCTTTACGGCATCAGGCGCAGCGGCAACGGAGAATGTCTGGTGGTTCGTGAACTTCTCTATGAGCTTAGAGTCGAACTTCTCGGATTTGTGGTTAAGCAGGCTCTTCCACTTGGGAGGGAACCTCTCGAAGGTGCAGACGATTATGTTCGTGGCGAGCATGGCGAGAAGCGCCGTGAACCAGTAAGAGTGGTACATGTCGTTCAAGCGGAGGTAGAGTATCGCCTTAGTCCACTTCTCGCCGTAGTTGCTGAGATAATCCTCTATGGGGAGGTTCTGCTCCACCACCGTCCCGAATATCGAGACTATGGCGAGCGTTATAAGGATAGAAAGCGTAAGCTTAAGCGAGTTGAAGAAGTACCAGACCTTGGAGCCCGCGGCGCGCCACCGCGCCTTGATCTGCGCTTCCCCGGCAGCTTCCTTTGCTTTTTCAGGCATCTTATTCTTCTCTTTATTTTTTATTGAACTGCGCAAGGAACTCGGAGGCCGCCTTGCCGACCTGGCTTTCGGGGTTCAGCGCGTTCGCCTTCTCCCAAGCGGTCTTGGCGCCGTCAAGGTCCCCCATGCCGTAGGCAAGTATGAACCCCTTGGTGAGCCATATCCGCTGGTTGTAGGGGTTCTTCTTTATCCCATCCTCCACATAACGGAGCCCTTCGGAGGATTTTCCGAGGTAATGGGTCGACAGGCCGAGGTCGTTGTATATGTCCGCCTCGTTGGGCTTGAACTCCAGAGCCTTCTTGTAATCGGTCGTGGCCTCGTTGAACTGCTTGGAATCGAAGTAGGCGTCCCCGAGCCTCCATATTATATCGGGGTCGTTGGGCTTGTCCTTTAACCTCGATTTGAGGTCGTCTATTATAGTCGAGTTATTGATGGGCTGTGCCGCAGGCGCGGCCTCTTCCCTCACCGCGGTTTCGGATTTGTCCTTCGATTTAGTGCACCCTGAAAAGACCGATACCGAAAGTAGTATTGCGGCAGCTAATGTAAATAGTTGTTTAATACGCACGAATGCCTCCCGCTCTCATCATCTTAGTGGCGTAAATGAGAAAACTTCTCGTCAACCGCTTTCCTTATCGAGACCGCGTCCATGCCTTTACTGTGGAGGTCCTTTGCCATAAGCGCCTCTTCGATGCAGATGTCGCAGTGAAGGGCGTGCTCGTCCACATAGCAGGTTAACAGGCTCTTGTGGTCGAAGTGCTTCTCGCAGTCGCAGTAGCAATACAGGCTGTCGAGCACCTCGGGTATATCCTTTGCCGCCTGATACGCCGCCGCCTCCCCCGTGAAATTGAGGGGGGAAAGGGTCTGTCTCGTCTCCCCGCCGCGCAATGTTGCGGGGTCCATAACCTCTGATTTTCTGCAGGAGCTGAGAGTCAGGACGGCTGCGGCAAAGAGCAGTACGGGGGTGAATAAAAAAGCTCTCCTGTGTATTGAGGACATAAAAAGGCCCTTCAGGTATTTATAAACTTTTTTTATGGAATTTTCAACGGAATTTCAATCCAGTCCATATTAACAGACGAGTATTAAAAAAGTATTAAGATAGGATTACTTATTTTTTTAAGGCTATGCGGGGCTTTAGGCTCTTAGGACTTCTGCCGGGAGGCGTAGAAGCTCGCCTTGGTGACCTGAGGCTCTATGTCGGAGAATATGCACCTGGTCGGGCAGCGCTTCGTTGACTCGTTGTTCTGGGGGGCGAGCGCGTAGTTTACTACAGCCAGATTATCCTTTATCTCTATCCCTCCGGCTACCGGGCAGTCCTTTACGCAAAGGCCGCAGGCTATGCAGGATACCTTGCAGACCTTCTTCGCGTGCGCGCCCTTGTCCCTGTTCATGCAATAGACGAAAAGCTTATGGTCCTCGGGGTGCATCTCTATTATGTCCCTCGGGCATGCCCTCGCGCAGGCCCCGCACCCTACGCATTTGTCGTAAAATACGACAGGCAGGCCGTTGCCGTCCATCGCCATAGCGTCGTACTTGCATGCGTCAACGCACTCGCCGTACCCTAAACAGCCGTATGAACAGCTCTTATCGCCTCCGGTAATGTCGGCGGCGGTGCAGGTCATATCGCCCCTGTAAGTCGCCCTTCTTTCGGCCTCGGCGCTGCCGCCTCTGCAGAGCACGACCGCCAGCATCCTCTTGTGCTCTTTTGCCTCGACCCCGAGGTACTTTGCGAGCTCTTTGGCTATGTCGTTGCCGCCGGCAACGCATGAGTTCGAGGGCGCCGTGCCTTTAAGGAGCGCCTCCGCCAGCATCCTGCACCCCGGATAACCGCAGCCTCCGCAGTTCGTGTTCGGGAGTATCCCGGTGAGGGCCTCTATACGGGGGTCTTCTTCGACCTTCAATTTCTTGTCCGCGAAGGCGAGGAAGACCGAGAGGGCCGCCCCGAGGCCGCCCATGCTTACCGCTGATATGATTAAAAGATTACCGAGCATATATTAAAACAGGCTTTTTAAGCCCCTACCCCCTTATCAGGCCGGCAAAGCCCATGAAGGCGAGGGCCATCATGCCGGCTATTATCAAAGTTATCGAGATGCCCTGAAACGGCTTGGGGATATCCGCGAACTCAAGCTCCTCCCTAATGCCCGACATCATCAATATGGCCAGCGTGAAGCCCACGCCGGTGGCGAACCCGAAGACGATCGACTCCACATAGTTATAGTCCCTCAATACCATGAAAAGCGCCAACCCCAAGACAGCGCAGTTCGTGGTTATAAGGGGCAGGTAAATCCCCAATGCCCTGTAAAGGGCGGGGCTCGATTTCCTAATATACATCTCGACGAGCTGGACGAGCGCGGCTATGGCGATGATGAAGGCTACGTACTCGAGGAACGGGACATTGAACCTTACGAGTATGTAGGTGTATATCGGCCATGTGGCGGCCGCCGTAAGCGTCATGACGAAAGTAGTGGCAAGCCCCATGTTAAGGGCGTTCTCTGTCTTGTTGGACACCCCCACGAACGGGCAGATGCCGAGGAAATAGGTCAGCACGAAGTTATTTATAAGCGAGGCCGATATGAATATCATTATTAACTTCAACGCCCTTCTCCTATTCGCCGGTATCTGCTTTTCTGCTTGATATATGGTTCACGAGGGCTATAAGACCACCGAAAACAATGAACGCCCCTGCCGGAAGTATCATCACTATCCAAGGCTCGAACCAGCTGCCGAGGAGCTTGAAATTCAAGATGCTCCCGAAGCCCAACAGCTCCCTTATAAGGCCCATTGCCACGAGGCTCATGGTAAAGCCTATGCCTATCCCGAGCGCGTCCATAATCGAGGGGACTACCGGGTGCTTCTGGGCAAAGGCCTCCGCCCTGCCGAGTATGATGCAGTTGACGACTATCAACGGCACGTACGGGCCCAATGCCTT
>JAUSLB010000032.1 GCA_030646655.1 Deltaproteobacteria bacterium
ATTTTAATCTGGCCGCCGCTATGCCCTTTTCCGCCTCAAGGGTTATAAGGTCGTTCGTAAGCATTGAGGTCTCGAAGTTCACCTTTATCACATCCTGCTGGGAGACCTGCCCCGTAGAGTACCTTGTGCCTGCTATCTCCGCCATGTAGGAGAGGATATCCCTTATCTCGCCCGTCTTTCTTATGGACTCGGACAGATAAGCGTACTCGAAATAGGCCTCCTTTACCATGGCGGAGACCTCCAGTTCCTTCGCGTTAAGCTCTGATATGGCTGTGCGCGCCTCTTTTAAGGCTATCTTCTCCTTAAGGGATAATTTTCCGGGAAAAGGGAACATCTGGCTTATGGTGTAGCGCGTGAGCATGGCGTTTCCCGGCGCGATATTCAAGGGATTGTCCTTTGGGAGGTCTTCCATCTCTATTTTAAGGGTCGGGTCGTCGAGCCTGCCCTCCGAGCCGGCCCGCGCCTGCCTTGCCTTTATCCTTTCGCCGTAGGCCTTCAATTCCGGGTTATTCTCGCGTGCCTCGCTTAAAAGCTCTGAAAGGGAGATTGTCTCAGCCGGCGCGCGCGCCGGAAGAAATAATAAGAATAGGGAAATGACTGCGAGGAGGGATACCTTGGACCTGAACCGTAAAAAGGGTTTTTTTTGCACAGGCCTCTCCTTTAGACCGGATTTTCTTTATTGTCTTGGCGCGGGATGCTCATTTATTATCATAAATAAAGTTGAATTTGGCGGTTTTATTTTGGAGCTTGACCTTTATATCGAAAATATAGCGGCCTTTCTCGCGCATGTCGAGCGAGTTCATGAAGGAGAAGACCTTATGCCGGGCATGATGCTCCATCTCCATGCCCATAAGCTCCTTTGTGACCTTCTTCCCGTCCGGCAATATGACTGAGGCTGTCACCTTCGCGTCCTTTATAGGCTTTAGCGCCTTCGATAAGTCGTATAGGTAAACGTCCATCATCGACTTCTCGGCATCTACCTTTAGAGTTGCCTTTATCCCGCTGTCCCTCTTTTCCATCTTAGCTCCGTAGGCTTTATCGCTGAATGGGACGAATAGGGCTGTAACGAATAACGATACGACGGCGGCCTTTGAGAGCATCTGCCCTTTCATATTTTTCTCCTTTAATCTTCTACATGCCGTAGAATTTATCCACAAAAAATTTTTAATGTGTATGCATTGGTTTTGTGCCGCAGTGCGTCTTACAGCTTTTCCCAAGCTTATCAATATGCGCCGAGCAGTGGTTCGTTGAGCATTCCTTTTTTGCGGCAGTATTCGCCGCGCTTAAAGGCAAAGACAGGGATAGCGTGAGGAATACGGTCACGGCGATGCTTAAGGCTATAGCCCTCATCCCCGGAAGGGGGAGCCTTACCTCTTTTCCTTCGGCAAGCCTCCTTACTCTCGCTGAGACCGGGCTTCCGCCTGTTATCGAGGCAGAATTGACCGCAAACTTATTATGCGACGCTACCTTAATAAGCGCCCCGGCTAAATTGAGCTTGTCCCTGAAGGAGGAGGCGGCGGCGTCATCCGCCTCATGTTCCTTCCTTATGCGGATATTATTTATGAAGTGCCGTATTACAGGGATATAGAAGAAAGAGTCCTTGAGGAATGAGATCAGGAAGAACCTTAATGGGTCGAACCTCTTTTTATGATAAAGCTCGTGGAGGAATACCGTCTTCAGCTCATCCCTTTCAAGCCCGTTTAAGAGGCCCTTTGAGATGTATATCTTCGGGCGCAAAAAGCCGTGCGTAAATGCCGTCCTGCTTAAGTTATCATCTATAAGTATTAAAGACCCGATCCTTTTCTTGAGCGGGAGTTTTTTTATCGCCTTATTTGTCCTTAAAAGCCCGGCTGTCCCTTTGCAAGAGCCGTAAGCGAGCCCTGCGATAAGGGTCGCGGCCCCTGACCAGAGGAATAGGACTTTAAAGATCTCGATGTACCCAAGACACCTTACGAATATAGACTGGCAGAACTCCGCTATAGCGTAGGTAAGGCCAAGGAGCGCTGGCAGCCCGTATGCGCCCCACGCGAGCACCCCGAAGGCGAGTGTTAAGACTATTATTAAGGGGTGGATAGCCAATCTACCTCTTCCTTTCAAGCTCTTTTTTCTTATTCTCTATTAAAACAGTCAATCTGTCGAGTTCGACCGGGTCTGTATCCGCAAGGGTATCTATGAATGACGCGCAGGCCCCGCTTTTAGATATCTCGAATATGCCCTTTAAAACCGTGCCAGATACCTCCCGCGCGAACCCCTCTTTTGTATAAGCGGGCCTGAAGACATAGACGCTGTCGCCCTTTACCTTCTTTACAAGCCCCTTTTTCCAGAGCCTTTCCAATACCGTAAGGACGGTAGTGAGGGCGATCTCCCTCGTGCTTTTTATTTCGGCAAAAATCGCCTTGCCTGTAGCCTCTTGCCTTGCCCAGAGGACCTCGAGTATCTCCCGCTCAAGGCGGCCGAGGACCTTTCCGAAGCCTTCTTTTGATTTCATAGGTGACCTGATTTCCTTATCCATAGCAACGCAAACCTTTATACCTCATATAATATTCGACAAACTGTAGAATGTCAAGCCAAAACTTGATAATAGCTTGCTTAGCCTCCCTTTTTACTGTAATATAAGTCGATTTTCCTTAAAAATGGAGGCAAATGGCTTTTATAACTTTCGAGGGGGTCGAGGGGTGCGGGAAATCGACCCAGATGGAGCTTCTTAAGGCCTTTTTTGAGAAAATGGGCAAAGAGGTCTTGACCGTTAGGGAGCCGGGCGGCACGCGCATAGGCGAGAAGGTAAGGGCCATACTCTTAAACTCAGGGGAAGAGCCGATAGACCCGTGGGCAGAGCTTTTTATGTATGAGGCGTGCAGGGCCCAGCTCGTTAAAAATATCATAAGGCCG
>JAUSLB010000044.1 GCA_030646655.1 Deltaproteobacteria bacterium
GGCGCTTACGAGGATAATAAGGGACAAGGGAGCGATGCAGGCCGTAATCTCTACCGCTGACAGGAGCTTCGAGAGCCTTGTAAATAAGGCACGGAGCGCGCCGAGCCTCGTGGGCAGGGACCTTGTCAAGGAGGTCACCTGCAAGAGGCCCTACAGGTGGGACGAGGAGCTATGGAGGATTGAGAAGGGATACCCGAAGTCGGCTACGGATAAAAGATACAAGGTCGTTGCCTACGACTTCGGCATAAAAAAGAATATCTTAAGGAACCTCGCTGAGGCAGGGTGCGATGTGGCTGTTGTGCCAGCGAACACGCCTGCTGAGTCAGTCCTCGAGGCGAAGCCGGACGGCATATTCTTATCGAACGGCCCGGGCGACCCTGACGCCGTGCCGTACGCAAAAGAGAATATCGCGAAGCTCATCGGAAAAAAGCCTATATTCGGCATATGCCTCGGTCATCAGATATTATCGCTCGCCCTCGGAGGCAGTACCTACAAATTAAAATTCGGCCACAGGGGCGCCAACCAGCCCGTTCAGGACCTGACAACAGGCAAGGTCGAGATAACGGCCCAGAACCACGGCTTCGCGGTCGATATGGAATCCCTTAAAGGCATAGCGGACATAACTCATATTAACCTGAACGACAGGACCGTAGAGGGGCTCGCGCATAAGGATCTGCCTCTGTTCTCCGTCCAGTACCACCCCGAGGCGTCCCCCGGCCCGCACGACTCCCAGTACCTCTTCAAGAGGTTTACGGAGATGATGGAGGGGCGGAAGGGTAAATAAGGAACCGGCTTGTAAGGTTTAAAATATTCCAGAGGAGTTTTTTTCTTGCCCAAGCGCACCGACATAAAAAAGATACTGATTATCGGCTCGGGGCCGATAGTGATAGGGCAGGCCTGCGAGTTCGACTACTCGGGCACGCAGGCCTGCAAGGCCTTAAAAGAGGACGGCTACGAGGTCGTTCTGGTCAACTCCAACCCTGCCACCATCATGACGGACCCTACGCTTGCGGATAAGACCTACATAGAGCCGATAACGGTAGAGATGGTGGAGAAGATTATCGAGCGCGAGCGGCCTGACGCCCTGCTGCCCACTATGGGCGGCCAGACCGCTTTGAATGTCTCCGTGAAGCTCGCCGAGGCAGGCATCCTCGATAAATATAATGTAGAGATGATAGGCGCCAAGCTCCCGGCGATAAAGAAGGCGGAAGATAGGGAGCTATTCAAGCTCGCCATGCAGAAGATAGGGCTCGAGGTCCCGAGGAGCGGGAACGCACGGAGTTTTGCTCAGGCCCTTGAGATAATAGAGAGGATGGATTTTCCCGTGATCATAAGGCCGTCATTCACGCTCGGCGGCACAGGCGGAGGCATAGCCTACAACAGGGAAGAGTACGAGGAGATGGTCAGGTTCGGGCTGGAATCCAGCCCCATAAACGAGCTTTTAATCGAGGAATCTGTCATAGGCTGGAAAGAGTTCGAGCTTGAGGTCATGAGGGATAAGAACGACAACGTCGTCATCATCTGCTCGATAGAGAACCTCGACCCCATGGGAGTCCATACCGGGGACTCCATCACCGTAGCCCCGGCGCAGACCCTGACAGACAAGGAGTATCAGCTCCTGAGGGACGCATCGATAAAGATTATAAGGGAGATAGGTGTAGATACCGGGGGGAGTAACATCCAGTTCTCGGTAAACCCGAAGAACGGGAAGATATACGTCATAGAGATGAACCCGAGGGTATCGAGGTCTTCGGCCCTTGCGAGCAAGGCTACGGGCTTTCCCATAGCCAAGATAGCGGCAAAGCTCGCCGTGGGCTATACGCTCGATGAGATCCCGAACGACATCACGAAGAAGACCCCCGCCTGCTTCGAGCCTACGATAGATTATGTCGTGGTAAAGATCCCCCGCTTCGCCTTCGAGAAGTTCCCCAAGGCCGATTCGACCCTGACCACACAGATGAAATCCGTCGGCGAGGCGATGGCCATAGGGAGGACATTTAAGGAGGCCATGCAAAAGGCCCTGCGCTCGCTTGAGATTGGGAGCTACGGCTTTGAGAAGAAGGTGAGAAAGACGCGCGAAGGGCTGAACTTCAGGCCCAATGAAGAGGAGCTCGATTCCATTAAGATGATGCTGAAGACCCCGCGGGCCGAGCGGCCGTGGTACGTCCTTGAGGCCATAAGGGCGGGGATGCACATAGACGATATATACGAGCTGACCTGCATAGACCGCTGGTTCCTGAATAACCTGAGGGACATTGCGCAGGTCGAGGAAGGGATATACTGGCAGACACGGTCAGGCGGGGACCTGTCGGAAGAGATACTAAGGAGGGCTAAGGAGTGCGGGTTCTCTGATAAGATGCTCTCTTCCCTTACGGGCAGGCCTGAGAATGAGATAAGGGCGCTTGCGAAGGGCCTCGGGGTAGAGCCGGTCTTTAAGACGGTTGATACCTGCGCGGCGGAGTTCGAGGCCTTTACGCCTTACCTCTATTCGACCTACGAGAGGCCCTTCTACCATATCTCGACGGGAGATGTCAAAAAGGCCGCGTGCGAGGCCGCTCCTACGAACAGGAAAAAAGTCATAATACTCGGCAGCGGGCCTAACAGGATAGGGCAGGGCATAGAGTTCGATTACTGCTGCGTCCACGCAAGCTTCGCGTTAAGAGAGGAAGGTCTCGAATCTATCATGATCAACTGCAACCCCGAGACCGTTTCCACAGACTACGACACATCGGACAGGTTATATTTCGAGCCGCTCACCTTCGAGGACGTGATGGCGATAATCGAGAAAGAAAGGCCCTGGGGCGTTATAGTCCAGCTCGGCGGGCAGACCCCGCTGAGGCTGTCTGTCCAGCTTGAAAAAGCCGGGGTAAAGATACTCGGGACATCTTCTGACTCTATCGACATAGCCGAGGACCGCGAGAGGTTTGACGGCCTCCTTACGCGGCTTAAATTGAAGAAGCCCGAGAGCGGCACGGCAAGGTCGATTAACGAGGCGGTAAAGATAGCCGGCTCCATAGGCTACCCTGTGATGGTAAGGCCCTCTTACGTGCTCGGCGGGCGGGCGATGGAGATAGTCTATGACGAGATGAGCCTTATAAATTACATGACAAAGGCGGTTGAGGCCTCGCCTGAGCACCCTGTGCTCGTTGACAGGTTCCTCCAGAACGCGATAGAGGTGGATGTAGACTGCATAAGCGACGGGGAGACGGTAGTGATAGGCGGCATAATGGAGCACATAGAAGAGGCCGGGGTCCATTCGGGCGACTCGGCCTGCTCGATACCCCCTTATTCGCTCGACGATTCGATTCTCGATGAGATAAGGAGGCAGTCCAGGGTCATGGCAAAGGAGCTTAAGGTCATCGGCCTTATGAACGTCCAGTTCGCGGTGAAGGACGATGCCATCTATGTTTTAGAGGTGAACCCGAGGGCGTCGCGCACGATCCCGTTCGTAAGTAAAGCCATCGGGGTCCCGCTCGCCAAGCTCGCTACGAAGATTATGACGGGCAAGACTTTAAAGGAGCTGGGGTTCACTGAGGAAGTAAAGCCGCCTTACATATCGGTCAAAGAGGCGGTATTCCCCTTCATAAAGTTCCCGGGCGTTGACACCCTGCTCGGCCCTGAGATGAAATCCACCGGCGAGGTCATGGGCATATGGAGCGACTTCGGAGGGGCCTTCGCCAAGTCCCAGATAGCCGCCGGCAATAAGCTCCCGCTTAAAGGCATGGTATTTATAAGCGTAAGGGACGAGGACAAGGCGCCTATAGTGAATGTCGCCTCGGAGCTGTCGGAGATGGGCTTTAAGCTCATCGCCACGGGCGGGACGGAGCGCTACTTAAGGGAGCGCTCCATTGAGGTCGAAAGCGTCTATAAGGTCACCGAGGGCAGGCCCAACATAGTAGACAAGATAAAGAGCAGGGAGATAGCGATGGTGATAAACACCTCTTTCGGCGCGAAGAGCGTAGCGGACTCCTACTCCATAAGGAGGTCGTCTATCGAGCTCGGCGTGCCTTACTTCACCACCGTTGCCGGCGCGAGGGCGGCGGCCCTCGGCATAAAAGCGGTTCTCAAGGGCGGGCTTGATGTAAAGCCCCTTCAGGAGTATCATAGGGAACTCTTAACAGCCTTAAGCCCCGGCCCCAAATAAAGCAGTAAACCCGCATGCAGAAAATAATAAAATCCCTCGGCATAGTCTTCGGCGATATAGGCACAAGCCCTATATACACCTTAACGGTCATCTTCCTCTTCACAAAGCCCACTCAGGCGAATGTGACGGCCATCCTATCGCTTATCGTCTGGACGCTGATAACGCTCGTAACCGTCGAGTACGCGTGGCTCGCCACGAGCTTAAGCAAGAAGGGCGAGGGCGGCACGATAGTCTTACGCGAGATCATGATGCCTTATCTTAAGACCGGCAGGCAGGCGGCGTTCGTTACGCTCCTGTCATTCGTCGGGATCTCGCTCCTCATAGGCGACGGCGTCATTACCCCTGCGATAAGCATCTTAAGCGCGGTCGAGGGCACTCTGCTCATACCCGGCTTTGAGGACATGAGCCAGAATAAGCTCATTCTCATAGCCGCGCTTATCGCCATACTCCTCTTCGTATTCCAGAAAAGGGGTACGGAAAAAGTAGCTTGGGTCTTCGGGCCGTTAATGCTCGTATGGTTCACAGCGCTGGCTGTCTCAGGCATCGCCTCGATCTATCTCACACCCTCGGTCTTATGGGCATTGAACCCGTACTACGGGATAAAGTTCCTCCTCGGTAACGGGATAGCCGGGTTCATCGTCTTATCGGAGGTCATACTCTGCGCAACAGGCGGCGAGGCGCTCTACGCGGACATGGGCCATCTGGGGAGGATGCCGATAGTAAAGGCGTGGTACTTCGTCTTTGTCGTGCTTGTCATCAATTACCTCGGGCAGGGCGCTTTTGTCTTGAACCATACGGACGCGCACAATGTGCTCTTCGAGATGATATTCCATCAGGCGCAGTTCCTCTACATCCCGTTCCTGCTCTTAAGCATTGCCGCGACGGTCATAGCCTCTCAGGCCATGATAAGCGGGATGTTCTCGGTAGTCTATCAGGGCATAACCACCCACGTGATGCCGCTGTTCAAGGTTGATTACACGTCCACCGAGCTAAGGAGCCAGATATACATATCTTTCGTCAACTGGTTCCTCCTGATATCCGTCCTTTTCATCATGCACGAGTTCAGGGAATCGCAGAACCTCGCCGCCGCGTACGGTTTGGCCGTCACCGGGACGATGACATTGACCGGCATAATGATGACATGGATCTTCTTCCACAAGCGCCAGTACTTTAGAACCCTGCTGGCCCTCGCGGTCACATTTATAGACGTCATCTTCCTGTTCTCAAACATGTTCAAGATACCTCACGGAGGGTACTGGTCCATAATAATCGCGCTATTCCCATTAAGCCTGATTAT
>JAUSLB010000047.1 GCA_030646655.1 Deltaproteobacteria bacterium
TCTCGTTCGTCTATGTGATTTTCGAGGACGGCACGGACATGTACTGGGCTAGAAGCCGCGTCCTTGAGTACCTTAACTTCGCTTCTGGGAAGCTGCCGAGGGGAGTAACCCCGTCGCTCGGCCCTGACGCCACTGGCGTGGGGTGGGTATTCGAATATACTATCGAAGGAAAAAATCAAAACCTCGCCGAGCTAAGGAGCATACAGGACTGGTATGTGAGATACCAGTTAACCAAAGTGCCGGGGGTCTCCGAGGTCGCCTCAATCGGCGGGTTCGTAAAGCAGTATCAGGTCAACATCGACCCTAACAGGCTCATTACCTACGATGTGTCGTTGAGAGATGTTGTAAAGGCCATAGAGATGGGCAACCGCGATGTCGGCGGCAGGGTCGTAGAGATGTCCGAGCGCGAGTACATGGTAAGGGGGCTCGGGTACATAAAATCGATCCCTGACATAGAAGACATCGTCCTTAAGGTGGATAAGACCGGCACGCCCATAAAGATAAGGGATGTGGCGCGCGTGGAGCTCGGCCCTGACGAGAGGCGGGGTCTGGCAGAGCTTAACGGCGAGGGCGAGGCCGTGGGCGGCATAGTGGTAATGCGGTTCGGCGAGAACGCGCTCGATGTGATAAGCGGCATTAAGGAGAAGATAAAAGAGCTGGAGGCAGGCCTGCCTCCGGGGGTAAAGATAAATATCGTCTATGACCGGAGCCATCTCATCCACAGGGCCATAGACACCCTGAAAGAAAAGCTCGTCGAGGAATCGATACTCGTATCCATCGTCTGCATCGTATTCCTCATGCACTTCAGGAGCGCGCTCGTCGCCATTCTCATGCTTCCGGTGGCGATACTAATCTCTTTCATCATCATGTACCAGATGGGCATAAACGCGAACATCATGAGCCTCGGGGGCATCGCCATCGCCATTGGCGCGATGATAGACGGGGCTATTGTAATGATAGAGAACGCCCACAAGCATCTGGAGCGCGATAAAGGCACTAAGCCGCACTGGCAGATAATAGCCGACGCGGCCAAAGAGGTCGGGCCGTCGCTCTTCTTTTCGCTCCTTATAATAACCGTATCATTCACGCCGATATTCACGCTGGAGGCTCAGGAAGGCAGGCTCTTTAAGCCCCTTGCCTACACGAAGACCTTCTCAATGGGCGCTGCCGCGCTCCTTTCCATCACCCTCGTTCCTGTGCTGATGGGCCTGTTCATAAGGGGCAGGATAATGCACGAGGAGAAAAACCCGATCACGAGGTTCTCGATCTGGATCTACAGGCCCGCGATAAACTGGGTCTTGAAATTCAAAAAAACGACCATCCTCCTCGCCATAGCCGCGCTCATCATCTCCATCTACCCGTTATCAAGGCTCGGCAGCGAGTTCATGCCCGCCTTAAACGAGGGGACTTTACTGTTCATGCCCGTGACCCTGCCGGGGGTCTCCATCACAAAGGCTGCGGAGATCATCCAGACTCAGGACAGGATAATAAAAGGCTTCCCTGAGGTGGAGAGCGTATTCGGCAAGGCCGGAAGGGCCCTTACGGCAACGGACCCGGCGCCTCTCGAGATGTTCGAGACCGTCATAGAGCTAAAGCCCCAAAGCCAGTGGCGCCCGGGTATGACAATGGACAGGCTCATTGATGAGATGAACACGGCTCTTGAGATGCCGGGCGTGACGAACGCCTGGACGATGCCGATAAAGGCGCGGATAGACATGCTCTCAACCGGCATAAGGACGCCCGTCGGCATAAAGGTGTTCGGAAAAAATCTGGAAGACCTCGAAAGGGTCGCCCTCGATGTGGAGAGAGCCGTAAAGAAGGTGCCCGGCACTGCAAGCGCGTACGCGGAGAGGATATTAGGCGGCTATTACCTCGATATAAAAATAAAGAGGGGCGAGGCCTCGCGCTACGGCCTTAAGATAGAGGATATTCAGGAAGTCGTCATGTCCGCCATAGGCGGGGAGAATATCACCACTACCGTCGAGGGCCTTGAGCGCTATCCGGTGAATGTGCGCTACAAGAGGGAGCTGAGGGACGATATAAACAAGCTAAGGAGGGTCCTTGTCCCTACGATGATGGGCACGCACATACCTCTTCAGCAGGTCGCCGATTTAGGGATTAAGATGGGCCCTCCGGGGATAAGGACGGAGAACGCTCTCCTTACCACATGGATATTTGTCGATGTAAGGGGAAGAGACATCGGGAGCTATGTAAAGGATGCAAAGGCGGCTGTGGCAAGTGAAGTTAAGTTCCCTGCCGGCTACTATGCGTCGTGGAGCGGGCAGTACGAGTACATGCAGAGGGCGTACGCCAAGCTGAAGGTAATAGTGCCGTTGACTATCGGCATCATATTCCTCCTCCTTTATTTCAACTTCAGATCCATTACCGAGTGCCTCATAATACTTCTGGCCATCCCGTTTTCTTTGATAGGCGCGGGGTGGATACTTTATCTGCTCGGGTATAACCTGAGCATCGGGGTCGCCGTGGGCTTCCTCGCGCTTGCCGGCCTGGACGCCGAGATGGGGATAGTCATGCTCATATACCTCGACCATGCTTACAAGGATAAGATGGAACAGGGGAAGATGAACTCGGCAAATGACCTCTATGACGCCATTGTAGAAGGTACTGTAATGAGGGTCAGGCCGAAGCTCATGACGGTCACGGCCATTATCGCGGGCCTGCTTCCTATCATGTGGTCCGTCGGCACAGGGGCTGATGTGATGAAAAGGATAGCCGCGCCAATGGTAGGCGGGATGTTCACATCAGGGCTCCTTGAACTCCTCGTCCTGCCTTCCATCTACGCGCTCTGGAGGGGGTGGGAGATGAAGAAGAGGGGATAAGATAATTTTCAGCTGAATGACTCGCGCGAAAGGCCCTTTTAAAAAAATGGACATATAAGAACCCGCCTCCCAAATT
>JAUSLB010000049.1 GCA_030646655.1 Deltaproteobacteria bacterium
GGTCGATCTTGCCCTCCACGTGCACTACCTGCGGGTCCTCAAAGCACCTGACGACATGGGCTATGGTATCAACGCTCCTTATGTTGCCGAGGAACTGGTTTCCGAGCCCCTCGCCCTTGCTCGCCCCCTTCACAATCCCGGCGATATCGACGAACTCAACGGCCGTAGGCACGACCCGCTCCGGCTTTACGAGCTCGGAGAGCTTATAGATCCTCGGGTCCCTCAGCGGCACCATCCCTATATTAGGGTCTATCGTGCAGAAGGGATAGTTCGACGCCTCCGCACCGGCGGCGGTCATGGCGTTAAAGATAGTGGACTTCCCGACATTGGGAAGCCCTATAATTCCGCAGTTGAATCCCATATTTTTATTATCCCAGATTTTGCGCAAAAAAACAGGGCCGGTGTGCCACCGGCCCCGGAAAAATAACTATAGAAAATTCCGCTTAAACGAGCAGGGGCGCGATTATAAGCGATACTATGCTCATAAGCTTTATGAGTATGTTCATCGCCGGCCCAGAGGTGTCCTTGAACGGGTCTCCTACAGTGTCGCCTACTACAGCGGCCTTGTGCGCATCAGACCCCTTGCCGCCGAGGTTGCCCTTTTCGATGAACTTCTTGGCGTTGTCCCAAGCCCCTCCGGCGTTCGCCATGAATATCGCTAAGAGCACGCCCGTAACTGTAGCGCCGGCGAGCATGCCGCCCAACGCGTAAGGCCCGAGGATGAAGCCTACAAGTATGGGGGCGGCGACCGCGAGCACACCGGGCGCTATCATCTCCGTCAGTGCCGCCTTCGTGCATATGTCTATGCAGCGCGCGACATCGGGCTTTACGCCTTCCCTCCCCTCAAGGAGGCCCGGGATTTCCCTGAACTGCCTCCTTATCTCGTTGACCATCTTGTGCGCCGCTTTTCCCACGCTCGTCATGGTAAGCGCGCCTATAAAGAAGGGCAGTATCCCACCCAATAGGAGCCCTATGACTACGTTCGGGTCGGTTATGATTATCACGAAAGGCGCTCCGAGCTTGGCGCTTATGGACTGGCTGTATGCTGCGAAGAGCGCAAGCGCCGTAAGTGCCGCGGAACCGATGGCAAAGCCCTTTCCTATCGCGGCCGTGGTATTGCCGAGCGCGTCGAGGCTGTCGGTTATCGCCCTTACGTCTTTACCCAGTCCGCTCATCTCTGAAATGCCGCCCGCGTTATCAGCTATCGGGCCGTAAGCGTCAACGCTCATTATAATACCGGTTGTAGCGAGCATCCCTACCGCCGCTATGCCGATGCCGTAAATCCCGGCAAAGTGGTTGGAAATGTATATCGCGAGGCATATCGAAAGGACGGGGAAGGCGCTGGACTGCAAACCCACGGCAAGCCCTGTTATGATGTTGGTTGCCGCCCCTGTCTGGCTCGCCTCGGCTATCCTCTGTACCGGCCCGGCCGAGGTGTAGTGCTCTGTAATGAGCCCTATCGCTATGCCGCCAAAGCACCCGGCGAGCACCGCCCAGAAAACAGGTAGCGTTATGCCCACTGCCGTTGTAACAAAATAAGCAATGACTATGAATATGCCCGTTGCTATGAATGTCGCGTAGCGCAGCGCCGCCGCAGGGTCGAACCTCTCAAGGAAGTTCATGGCGAATATTCCTAAGACAGACGCTACGAGCCCTACCATCGCAAGGATCACCGGGTAAGACATCAGGGCCGGCTTAGTCCCGAACGCCGCTATATCCGCTGAAAGCGCCGTAGCGCCGAGAGCTATGGTCGCCACTATCGCGCCCACATAAGATTCGAATATGTCCGCCCCGAGCCCCGCGACGTCACCGACGTTGTCGCCCACATTATCAGCTATGACGCCCGGGTTCCTCGGGTCGTCCTCAGGTATCCCGGCCTCGACCTTGCCGACAAGGTCAGAGCCCACGTCCGCTGTCTTTGTAAATATCCCGCCGCCGACCCTCGCGAAAAGCGCTATGGAGGAAGCGCCCATGGCGTAGCCGTTTATTATCGCGGCCGTCTCAGGCTTGCCGTAAAGCATGAAGAATACCCCGACCCCGAGCACCCCGAGGCTTGCTACCGAAAGCCCCATAACCGAGCCGCCGAGGAACGCCATTGACAGGGCCTTTCCCATCAGTGGCTTGAACCTGTTGGCCGCCTCCGCCGTCCTAACGTTCGCCTTTGTCGCGCCCTGCATCCCGAAAAAGCCCGCAAGCATCGAGGATATCCCACCACCCACGTACGCTATGGCTGTCGGGAGGTTTATGAATATCGTAAGGGCGGTCGCTACAACCGCTATGAAGATGAAGATTACCGAGTACTGCCTCTTTAAGTAAACCATCGCCCCGCCGTGGATGAGCCCTGCTATCTCCCTCATCCGGGGGTTCCCGTCAGGCTGCTTGGCGATATACAGGTATATGAATAAGGCTATAACGAGGCCGCCCAGGCCCAATAGCGGTGCATAATTAGTAAGTCCGTCCATACTTAAACTCTACTCCTTTCAAGATAGTTGTTGGAGGCAAAACCGTTTTCCAATATTGCGGATCCCTTCAGGTTCAATCCGAAGGATTGAACCTGTTCATCGCCATATCTATACCCTCGGCTATTACGGCCTCTATCGCCTCAACTCCCTTATCGAGCATCGCCTCGAGCGCCTCTTTCTCCTCAGGGCTGAAGGGGGTTAATACATACTCGACGGTATCTCCATCGGGCGGCCTTCCTATGCCGAGCCTTACCCTTTTAAACTCCCCTGTCCCGATGCGCTCTATTATCGCGGCGGCCCCTTTGTGCCCGCCGCTCCCGCCGCCCCTCCTTAGCCTTATCTTCCCTAAGGGGAGGTCGCAGTCGTCGTATGCGGCTATGATCGACGAGGGCTCTGCTGAAAAGGCATCTGCCGCCTCTTTGACGGCCTGTCCGCTTAAGTTCATGAAGGTCTGCGGCTTTAGGAGCACCGCTTCGGCCCCGGCTATGACGCCCCTTCCCATAAGCGATCCGGCTCTGCGGCTGAACCTTATCTTATAGCGGGAGGCTATCCGGTCTATGAGCATAAACCCGGCGTTATGCCTTGTGTTCTCATAGGCCCTGCCGGGGTTTCCTAATCCCACGATAAGAAGCAATAACCCTTACCCGAAGTCTTTGATTTTAAGAAGGCCGGCTGCCATTGGGAAGACAGGCGGGCTACTCCTTTTCCTTTTCCTCTTCCTTCTTTACTTCCTCTTTCTCCTCGAAGCTCTTGGCAAGCTCTGCCTCGACCTCTTCCGCCGTCTTCGGCGCGACCTCGGCCATCGGGGCGACTACCGACACGATCGTCATGTCAGGGTCGTCAAGGGCCTTTAGGCCTTCGGGGAGATTTATATCCTTTACATGGAAGGACTGGCCTATGCCGAGCGGGGTCACGTCGACATCGAATGAATCGGGTATCTGCGACGGCAGGCACTCTACCCTTACCTTCCTGTGGTCCTGAGAAACGATCCCGCCGAACGCAAGGCCAGCGGCCCTGCCTGTGATATGGACCGGCACCTCGACAATTATCTTATGGTCCATCAATATCTCAAGCAGGTCCACATGCTCGATGGAGCCCTTCAGAGGATGGCGGAGTATGTCCTTGAACATCACGGTGCGGGTCTTGTCGCCCTCAACGCTTAAGCTCACAAGGACGTTGCCGCCTGCCGCGGTATGGAGTACCTTCTGAAGCTCTTTGCCGTTAAGAGAGATCGACACCGCCCCTTTTATCCCTGACCCGTAAAGCACCGCCGGCACAAGACCGGAATTCCTGAGTCTGCGCGCCGGGCCCTTCCCGGTCTCCTGTCTCGACTTCGCCAATAGGTTTATCTGTTCCATTTTGTTCCTCCGGTAATTTTCTGTTCGTTTTTAGCCGGCTTAAGCCTTATACAAAAAGAGAGCTTACCGATTCCCCGTAGTGTATCCTCCTTATAGCCTCTCCGAGGAGCGGGCCGACTGAAAGCCTCTTTATCTTATCCGATGTCGCGCTGTCCCTCTTAGGGATCGTGTTGGTTACGACGAGCTCGCTGATGGGGGATTTCTCAAGCCTCTCTATCGCCGGGCCTGACAGCACCGCGTGCGTGCAGCAGGCGTAAATCTGCTTGGCGCCTTTTTCTTCCAACGCCGCAGCGGCCTGCGTGATCGTCCCTGCGGTATCGATCATGTCGTCCAAAATGATGGCGGTCTTGCCCTCGACCTCGCCTATTATGTTCATCACCTCTGAGACGTTCGGGCGGGGGCGCCTTTTATCTATTATGGCGAGGTTCGCCCCGAGCCTCTTGGCGAACGCCCTTGCCCTCTCGACCCCTCCGGCGTCCGGAGAAACTATTACGATGTCGTCGTGGAAGTTCTCTTTAATATAATTAAGTAGCACCGGTGTAGCGTAAAGGTGGTCGACCGGGATGTTAAAGAAGCCCTGTATCTGCCCGGCGTGGAGGTCGACGCATACGATCCTTGTGGCGCCTGCCACGGTTAAAAGGTCCGCTACGAGCTTTGCGGTGATCGGCGTCCTCGGGGCGACCTTCCTGTCCTGCCTCGCGTACCCGTAGTAGGGTATTACCGCCGTCACGGAGCCGGCTGACGCCCTCTTGAAGGCGTCGAGCATTATAAGGAGCTCCATCAGGTTATTGTTGCACGGTATCGAGGTTGACTGCACTACATAGACCTCTACCCCCCTGACGCTTTCCTGTAGCTCTACAAAGACCTCCCCGTCGCTGAAGCTCTTCACCTCGGATTTGCCGAGCTGGATCCCTAAATGGTCGCATATCTCTATCGCAAGAGGCCTATTCGCGTTCCCGGTAAAGACCTTGATTTTTTCCATTTTGCCTTGCTCAGTTTAAAAAGATATTAGTGGCTGGGGCGGGAGGATTCGAACCTCCGGGTGCGGGGATCAAAACCCCGTGCCTTACCGCTTGGCGACGCCCCAAAAAGGTCGCAAAAAAAACCAAGCAAGCGGGTCATCCCAAGCCCTCCCTGAATTCCTGCCGCCTGCCCCGCTGTTCCTCCTCTGTGAGCTGACAGCCCTGGCCCAAGCTCTCGCCCTGAATTCCGGCCGCCTGCCCCGGCCTAACCTCTTCGCTTAGCCAAGCCCCTCGGCGAGGAAGACCGGAAATCTTTTATCAAGGCTCCCTTTAAGGCTTTTGAAGGCCGAAAGGGCGCTGTCGCGGTCAGGAAATACCCCGAAGACTGTCGGCCCGCTTCCGGACATCAGCGCCCCGAGGGCGCCCAGTCCGTCCAGCTCCCTTTTAAGCTCTGAGATAACGGGATAACGCTTTGCAGTTACGGGTTCGAGGTCGTTTACGAGAAGGCGCTTGATCCTTTCACCCTCCCATAGGCCCGCCTCGGAATACGATAGGATATTATCTTCCACTTTTTTTGTCAAGTCTAAATTATTGTAAACCCAAGCGGTTGAAACGTGGAGGCCGGGGTTTACCAGCACGTAGTTGAACCTCGGAAGCGTAATCTTTTTAAGCACTTCCCCCCTGCCAGTCGCCACAGCCGCCCCTTTCAGGATAAAGAATGGCACATCCGAGCCGAGCTTCGAAGACTCATCCATAAGCTCTTTTTCACTGAGCCCCGCCCCTGTAAGGCCGTTTAATCCGATAAGGACGGTAGCCGCGTTCGAGCTGCCCCCCCCGAGCCCTCCGCCGACGGGGATATTCTTTTGTATGTGTATGGCTGCCCCTTTTTTTATCCCGGTCAGATCAAAAAATAATCTTGCCGCCCTGTAGGCGAGGTTCGAGCTGTCCGCAGGCAGATCCGTCCTGTCGGAGCTTACTGAGATCGAATCGCCTTCCTTTACCTCGATTGAGATGTGGTCGAAGAGGCTTACGGGCTGCATGACCGAGAAGATATCGTGGAATCCGTCTTCTCTTTTCTTGATAACTCGCAGGATGAGGTTTACCTTGGCGGGAGAGGGGAAGATTCTTCTACTCATTCAGGGTGAGGTCCACCCTCTTTCTGGGGTTCGACTCCCAATGAAATCCCCCGAGGAGATACCCGAGCAGCGAAAAATTCGTAGTGGGGTCAAATGGAAGCTTCCACCAGCTCTTAACCCCGGTATCCTCCTGAGGCTTTTGTTGCTGGTTATGGTTATGGCTGTTATCGTGAGCCATTTAAGTCTCCTTACATCAAAAGAGGCTTTACAGCCTTTATCGCCAGATCGATAAACGGCGTGGGGTATATCCCGAGGAATACCGTCCCGAAAGCGGTCAGGAGGAGCACTACGTTATACAATACCCCGGACTCCGGCAGGGCCTCCTCGTGCTCAGGCTCCTTCATGTACATATAGAATATTACCTTGGCGTAGAAAAACAGCGATATGGCCGTGCTCACCACCCCTATCGCCGCAAGCCAGTAGTAACGCGCGTCGATAGCCGCAGAGAACACGAAGAACTTCGCCGCGAAACCCCCTGTGGGAGGTATCCCTGCAAGCGACAGCAGGAATAGCGCCATAAGGAAGGACAATACCGGCCTTGTGGAGGCAAGCCCCCTGTAGTCGCTTATGTTCTCGCCGATCCTGTCGTTCCTGAATAGCGTCACTATAGCGAACGCCCCCATGTTCATGAATGCATAGACGAGAAGGT
>JAUSLB010000052.1 GCA_030646655.1 Deltaproteobacteria bacterium
CTGAAACCTGTTTATCTGGAGACCCTCGTAGAACGCGGCTGTCGCCCTGTTGCCGTTTACCCAGAGGCGCTTATTCGAGGTATTTAAGTCCCTGCCCGGCCTCTCGGCTATCATGACGGTGGCCGCCGTCCCTTCCCTGTAAAAGACTATCTCTTCGCCTCTTGATAAGAGGCTCTTATGGAGCGTAAGGCTCATGTCGCTCGGGAGCAGCAGGATAAGGATAAAGGCGGCGGCGGCGGGGATAGCGGGCAGGGCGTACTTAAGCCTTCCGGCAAACGGGTTAAACGCCGCGAGCAGCGAGCCTGAAATGATATTCATAACCCCGAGAAGGACAATGGACTTTTGCACCCCGAGCAGCGGTATGAGTATAAACCCTCCAGCGAAAGAGCCTAAGATGCCGCCGACGGTATTTATCGAATAGATGTTCCCGATCCTTTTCCCCGCGTCGTCTTTTTTCCTCGCGTAGAGCCTGCAGGCGAACGGGAAAGCCCCGCCGAAAAGGAATGTAGGGACGATAAGGGTCAAGAAGGGGATGAGGAAGTTCAAAAACACGAACTCGTTCCAGCTTTGCGTCGAGCCGAGCTTATGGTAGAAGCCGAAGGAAGGCAACCTGTCATAGAGTATTATAAGCCCTATCGAGCTTAAGCCTATCAGGGCCACGATCGCGGAAAAGACCGTTATGAGCCTGCCCGGTCTCATCCTGTCAGGGAAGCGCGCGAGAAGGAAGCTGCCTGCCGCGATGCCTGAGAGGAAAACGGCAAGGACCGTGGCAAAGGCGTAGACAGTGCCTGTCAGAACGAACCCTAAAACCCGCGTCCACATGATCTCGTACGCAAGGCCGGTAAAGCCCAAGACCCCGAAGGAGAGCAGGAGCAGCAGGGTAAACCAGCGCGGGAGCGGATCAACGAAAATTGACGGGGTAGAGGCTTCTTTAACCGGCCCGGCCTCCAGCCTTAGCCTGCCCAGAAGGATCGCTGAAACGCCTATGAAGATATTGAGCGCGCCGGCGGAGTGGATTATCGCCTTTATGCCGAAGTTAGGTATCAGGAAAAAGGCGGTAAGCACCGCGCCAGCTACGGCCCCGACGGTATTCGCGCCGTAAAGCCAGCCTATATCCCTGGCGAAGCTCCCATGCGAGCGGGCGATAGCCTTGCTGAGTATCGGCAATGTCGCCCCCATAAGGAGGGTCGGCATGAAAAGCAGGATGGCCGAGAGAATAAACTTAAGGAGGGTTAAACCGTATATCCCGAAGGAAGAGCCCCTCGCGATATAGGCATAGACCGAATTATTTATCCCGAGGAGCGGCAGGAACGCCATGGCGTAGACGCCTATAAGGATCTCGGCGGCCCCGTACCATTTAAAGCCGTCCGGGCGCTTGTCAACCCACCTCCCGCCAAGGAAGCTCCCCAAGGCGAGCCCGCCGAAAAAGCAGGTCAAAACAGTGCTTACAGCGAGCACTGTCACCCCGAAGGTAAGCGCGAGCAGCTTTGTCCATACGACCTGATAGATGAGCCCGGCCATGCCGGATAAGAAAAAGAGGGCTAAAATCGCTGTCCTTAGCATATCTAAGCGGCCTAAACGGGGGTTTTTTAAAAAAGACATCTTAGCATATCCGCGAAAAGATTAGAAGGGGGAAAACAGCCCCTCTGGAGCGATATTAAAAAGGCCGACAGGCTCATCTCTGATTATAAGCAGGCGGGCTGCGTCAGGGATAGGCCGCCTCAGGCCGAAAAGGCCCGAGCCTGAGGGCGAGGGCCCCTCTTACATCCCTTCATTCCTTTTAAAAGGCGTAAAGACAGTCATATACCTCTACTCATGGCTGCCCGGCGGAGGCTAAGGGGCGTTTAAGTGGAGGCAGCAGCGCCGGGGTTTGCGGCGCGGGCATAAGCTTTTTCCTTTCGAGCGAAAAGGAGGTGTTCCTCTCGCAGAGGAGGTTTAGCCCTGCGGAGAGTTACCTGCGGGAGTTCGAGGGCGCGGCCGTCAGGCGAGCCGGCGGCAAGGACGCTTTTGGAGAAATCCCGGCTCTCGATATAGAGGCCCGCGAGGCAGGTGCCTGCGGCCTGCGTATTAATTCCGGGTTGACCCGAGCCTTCCCTTGATAGTATCATCTGTCCATGGAGCGCAAGCGGGCCGGGGCAACAGTTTTTATATTCCTCATATCCTTCATCGTATTCCTGCCCGCGTTGCAGAACGGCTTCGTGAACTGGGACGACAGGCTCTATGTCTCCGAGAACCCGAATATCATTTCTTTTGGATTTAGCTCATTAAAGCAGGCCTTCGTTTCCTTCTACGCCTCCAACTGGCACCCGCTCACATTAATATCCCTCTCTCTCGATTACCGGTTATTTGGGCTGAACCCGTGGATATATCACTTCACGAATATCCTCCTCCACGCGTTAAACGCCTCTTTGGTATTTTTAGCCGCGTACCGCATCGCCGGGCTTGCGGGAAGAGAAGGCCCGGAAAAAGGAAGCCCGCTCCCCTTTATCGCCGCGCTCACGACAGCCCTGCTCTTCGGCCTCCATCCTTTGCATGTGGAATCCGTCGCGTGGGTCTCTTCAAGGAAGGATGTGCTCAGCGCGTTCTTTTTCCTTTTAAGCATGATCTGTTATTTAAAATATGCCGCGCCAAAAGCCGGTTTTCCGGAAGCACAGGGGAGGCTGACATATTACCTCCTTGCCATAGCCATTTTTATCCTCTCGCTTATGAGCAAGCCTATGGCGATATCGCTACCTTTTATTCTGCTCATCTTGGACTGTTATCCGTTGGGGAGGTTTAATAAAGGAGGGGACGGGGTTAAAAGGGCCCTGTCGGAGAAGATCCCTTTCTTTATCCTCGCCGGACTTTCGGGCGTGCTCACGGTCCTGGCACAGCAGAAAGGCGGCACGATCTCCTCCTTTGAGACCGCCCCTGTTTTATGGCGGGTATGCGTAGCCTTCCGCGCGGCCGCGTTCTACCTTTATAAGATGATATTGCCTTTTGGCCTCGCGCCATTTTACCCTTATCCCAAAATGTTTGACCCCTTCAATTATGAATATCTCGGCGCAATAACTTTATTTTTGCTGGTTACGCTTATATGCGTTCTGACTTTCAAAAAATACAGGCTCTTTACCGTTGTCTGGCTCTTTTACCTGATTACCCTGCTCCCTGTCTCTGGGATTGTTCAGGTGGGCGCTCAGGCTGCGGCCGACCGCTATACATATATTCCGTCCCTAAGCCTGTTCATGCTGGCAGGGGTAGGGACGGGAATCCTTTTTGAAAGGGCGGGGAGAAAGGGGTTTAAGGCGGCCCTTATAATTTTACTCATCGCGGTATTTTCCATCCTCTGTCTTTTGACAATAAAGCAGACAGCCGTTTGGAAGGATTCCGTTTCCCTCTGGACTCACGAGATCAAGCTCTACCCCGATACGGCCCCGCTCGCCTATTACAACCGCGGTCTTGCTTACCAAATGAACGGAGAGCTTGGGATGGCGATTGAGGACTATGATTCAGCGATAGCGCTCAACGGCGATTACATGGAGGCGTATGTGAACAGGGGGCTTTCGTACAAGGACCTTGGGGACTTCCAGCGGGCGATAGGGGATTTCAGTTCGGCTGTCGAACTCGACCGAAATTACGTAAAGGCATACCTTAATAGGGGCTTTCTCTTCATTAAGCTCGGCGATTACGGGAAGGCGATAAGCGATTTTAATACTGTAATCAGCCTTGAGCCCGGTAACGCTTTCGCATATTACAACCTCGGGGTTGCAAGTTCAAAGACTGGAGAAATTGAAAAGGCAGATTTTTATTTTAGGAAGGCCTATTAGCTGGGGTTTAGGGGGGAGG
>JAUSLB010000063.1 GCA_030646655.1 Deltaproteobacteria bacterium
AGGAGGTCGCTTATATTGTGGAGTATCCTGTTGTCGTAAGGGGCTCATTCGATAAGGAGTTCCTGAATCTTCCGAGGGATGTGGTGGTAAACGCCATGCGGGAGCACCAGAGGTATTTTTCTATTATCGATCCCAAGGGGGCGCTCCTCCCCTATTTCCTGACCGTTGCGAATACGCTGGCAAAGGATATGGAGGTAGTCCGTAAAGGAAATGAACGGGTCTTAAGGGCGCGGCTAAATGACGCCAAGTTCTACTTCGAGCAGGATATAAAAAAGAGGCTCTCTGACAGGGCCGTAACTCTAAAGGGGGTCGTATTTCAGGCAAAGCTCGGGACCTCCTACGAAAAGGTAGAGCGGTTCACTGAGCTTGCGCTCTATATAGGGGCTAAGGTCGGTTTTTCAAGGCCTGCGGAGGCCGACGAGAGGCCGTCGGACTTTTTATCGGACAGCTTGAACCCCGCTGAATACGACCCCAAGAGCGTTGACCCGGGCCTTTACTCAAAGATGGTGCTCGGAAGGGCCGCCATGCTCGCAAAGGCGGACCTGACCTCAGGCATGGTGGGCGAGTTCCCGAAATTGCAGGGCATCATGGGCAGCGTTTACGCGAACAGGAGCGGAGAGGTGCCTGAGGTGGCGGCCGCTATCTACGAGCATTACCTCCCGGCCACTTCAGGCGGCGCGCTTCCCGCCTCTGTTACGGGCGCGATCGTCAGCATAGCGGATAAGCTCGATACCATCGTAGGGTGCTTCGGGGTAGGTCTGATCCCGACAGGCGCGCAAGACCCATACGCGCTTAGAAGGCAGGCGCTCGGCATAATAGCCATCATGCTCGATAAGGGCTTTACCGTTGATATAGACGAGATGGCCGATGAGTCCCTCGGGCTTTTGGGAAAAAAGCTTACGAGGGACAAGGGCGAGGTAAAAGACAATGTCCTTGAGTTCTTCAAAGAACGGCTTAAGAACCAGCTCCTCACTCAAGGCCTTTCCTTCGATTCTATCGACGCCGTCCTTTCAGCCCCGTGGTTCAACATAGTTGACGCGGTTAAAAGGGTAAAGGCGCTCGAAGGCTTTAAAAAGCACCCTGCCTGCGGCTCCCTTGTCATAGCCTTTAAGCGCGTATCGAACATACTTAAAGGGGCCGGGCCTGTAGATAAGAGCCCCGATAAATCATTATTCAAAGAAAAAGAGGAGCGGGAGCTTTATGAAGCGAGCTCCGAGATAGCCCCTGTCATAGAGGACTGCTGGAAGAGGGGGGACTACGAGAAGGCGTTCGAGACGCTCGCCTCTATAAAGGATAAGATAGACGCCTTCTTCGACAAGGTAATGGTAATGGTGCCTGACGAGAAGATTAAAGTGAACCGCCTCGCCCTCTTAAGCTCTGTGCGCAGCTTATATTTCAGGATAGCAGACCTCTCAAGGCTCACGGCGTAGCCTGCCCCGCCTAAAATATTTTTATCAGCTATAATCCTCAAAAGAAGCCCGAAAAAAATTTTGAGGCGCTGCTGCCTGAACTTTTCGTGGACTCCTGCTTTTCGGAGATATATGTCAAGGATTAGTCTTGGTGGGCTAAGCCCACCATAAAGAAAAATATAGGTTACCTTTTTAAATATACAACGTAATGGTAAAATCCACAAACTATCACTTTCAGGAAGGAAGTATTACTCTACCAGACGTAAAGAGTAGCTATCCTCCCGTTTTACAAAATAAAAAGAGGGCATGATCTCTCATGCCCTCTGGTCTGTTTCTTTATCATCCGCCTAATCGTCCCAGTGCTTCCCTTTGCCTTTGCCCTTGTGCTCTTTATTCTCCTCTTTATGCCACTTTTTCTCTGCCTTTTCCCAGTGCTTCTCCTCTTCCCATCCCTTCCAGCTCTTCTTCAGCTGTCCCCACGGGATCCTCTCGTGGCCGTGCGGCGCTTCCCTGAACCCCGGCGAAAGATTGATTAATACCCCAGGCACCCTTGAGACGCTGATGGATACCCAAGGCCCGTTATAGCCCCCTGCCCTGTGCCACCGCCCCTTGTAAGGACGGTACCAGTAGCCGTGATAGAAAAGGATATCATCATCCAGATCAGGGATGAAATAGATGTATGTCCCCGGTATCACAATGAGCGCGGGAGGAGAGGAGATGACGACGCCCGGCATGGGCGCGTTTATGCCTATGTTGATGTTTATCTCTCCGGACGCCTTCGAAGGGAGGCTCAAGGCAAGCGCGAATGCAAGCGTGATTATTAAAGACAGAAGGTATTTTCTCATACTTAGCCCCTTTTTAAGGTTTTGGAGCAAGACCGCTCCACCAATAATATCGGCATGGACAGATTATTTATGTAGCAAAAGTTACAAGAGAAAATTCCATAATAAAACCTTGAACCCGGCCTCAGCCTCTCGCCGGCGCATCTCCCCTTAGCTTATTTTACGGCAACCATCCCCGGCCTCTTCCTTAATGCCTCCTTTAAATAAAACCCCGTATATGAGCCCTTTGCCACGGCTACTTCCTCGGGCGTGCCTGTGGCGATTATCCTGCCGCCCTCATCGCCCCCTTCAGGGCCGAGGTCGATAATATGGTCAGCGGACTTTATCACATCGAGGTTATGCTCTATTATCACTATCGTATTCCCGGCGGAGCGCAGGCTCATGAGCACATCGAGGAGCTTCTTTATATCGTCGAAGTGCAGGCCCGTAGTAGGCTCATCGAGTATATAGACCGTCTTACCGGTGGCCCTCTTGGAAAGCTCTCTCGACAGCTTTATCCTTTGCGCCTCTCCTCCTGACAGGGTGGTGGAGGGCTGGCCTACCTTAATGTATCCGAGCCCCACATCGTTAAGTGTCTTGAGCTTATCCTTTACATGCGGGATATTCTCAAAAAAGCTTAGCGCCTCGGTTACGGTCAGGTCAAGGCACTCCGAGATGTTTTTGCCCTTGTAGCGTATCTCTAATGTATCCCTGTTATATCTTGCGCCCCTGCATACATCGCATGTGACATAGACATCCGGGAGGAAGTGCATCTCGACCTTTATCAGCCCGTCGCCCTTGCATGCCTCGCACCTCCCGCCCTTCACATTGAAGCTGAACCTCCCCTGATTGTAGCCGCGCACGCGCGCCTCGGGCAGAGAACTGAAAAGCTCCCTTATCGGCGTAAAAAGGCCCGTGTATGTGGCGGGGTTTGACCTCGGTGTCCTGCCTATGGGGGACTGGTCTATGTCGATAACCTTATCAACGAACTCAAGCCCTGTAATGGAGGATACCTCGCCTGCCTTTTCCTTCGAGTCATAAAGCCTCTTTGCGAGGTTCCTGTAAAGGGTGTCGACAACGAGCGTGCTCTTGCCTGACCCTGAGACCCCCGTAACGCAGGTCATAAGACCTACGGGTATCTTTACGGTGATGTCCTTAAGGTTATTCGCCCGCAGATCCTTTAGGGTGAGATACCTCCCGTTCGGCCTCTGCCTCTTCTCAGGCACTGGGATCTCGCATTCGCCCGAAAGATATCTGCCCGTAATAGACCTCGGGTTCTGGATAATCTCCCCGTAAGTCCCTTTTGCCACGACCTCGCCGCCCCGGACTCCCGCGCCCGGCCCCATGTCTATGACATAGTCGGCCTCCCGCATAGTCTCCTCGTCGTGCTCCACTACAAGCACTGTGTTGCCCATATCCCGCAGCCTCTTCAACGCCGAAAGGAGCCTCCTGTTGTCCCTCTGGTGGAGGCCTATCGAGGGCTCATCGAGTATATATAGGACCCCGACAAGGCTGGACCCTATCTGCGTGGCGAGCCTGATCCTCTGCCCCTCGCCCCCGGATAAGGTCGAGGCCGCCCTGTCCAGAGAGATATAATCAAGCCCGACATTGGCGAGGAAATTGAGCCTCTCGCCGACCTCCTTCAATACCCTCCTCGCTATCTCCTGCTGCTGGGGGGTCAACTTAAGCGCCCTAAAGAAAAAGATGGCGTCCTTGATCGACATCTTAACGATATCCCATACGGATTTACCGTCTATTTTTATATAGAGCGCCTCTTTCTTAAGCCTTGAGCCGTTGCAGACCGGGCAGGGCTGGGAGTTCATGAACCGCTCGAGGTCCTCTCTCACGTCCTCTGAGTCAGTCTCGTGGTAGCGCCTCTCAAGGTTCTTTAATACCCCTTCGAAGGTCTGAGTATAGGTGTACTTTGACCTGCTGCTCGCGTAATAGAACTCTATCTCCTCTTCGCCTGAGCCGTTAAGTATTATATTTTTTATGTTCGCGTGCAGTTTCTTATAAGGCGTATTGACGCTGAACTTATAATGCCTGGCCAAGCTCTCGAGCATCTCCAGATACCACTTGGTGGCCTTCTTGCCCCCGGCCCTGCCCCACGCGGCTATCGCGCCTGAGGCAAGCGACAGGTTCGGGTCGGGCACAACGAGCTCAGGGTCGAAGTAGAACTTCTCGCCGAGCCCCTTGCACTCCTCGCAAGCGCCGTAGGGGCTGTTAAATGAGAATGTCGTTGGGTTAATCTCAGGGTAGCTTATCCCGCACTCAGTGCATGAGAGCTTCTCGTTAAAGAGGATCTCCTTTCCCCCGTTCACCTCTACTTTGACGAGCCCTCCTGAGAGTCTCGCGGCTACCTCCAGCGAATCCGTAAGCCTCCTTAGGATGCTTTCCTTCATAATGAGGCGGTCGATTACGACATCTATATAATGCTTCTTCCTCTTATCGAGGCTTATTATATCCTCCAAGTCCTTGAGCTCGCCGTTGAGCTTTATCTTCGTGTATCCGTCCTTACGGAACGATTCAAGCTCTTTCCTGTACTCGCCCTTCCTCCCGCGCACGATCGGGGATAAGAGCACTACCCTTGACCCCGTTGGCAGCTCCATGATCCTGTCAGCCATCTGCTGGATGGTCTGGGAAGCGATGACATGGCCGCAGTTATAGCAATGCGGCGTGCCGACCCTCGCGAATAAGAGCCTTAAATAGTCATAGACCTCAGTCACCGTGCCGACCGTGGAGCGCGGGTTCTTGGATGTAGTCTTCTGCTCTATGGAGATGGCTGGAGAAAGGCCTTCGATGGATTCTACATCGGGCTTGTCCATCTGCTCGAGGAACTGCCTCGCGTAGCCAGAGAGGCTCTCGACATATCTCCTCTGGCCTTCTGCGTAGATGGTGTCGAACGCGAGCGAGGATTTGCCTGACCCGGACACCCCTGTTATGACAACGAACCTGTCCCTCGGTATCTCAAGGTCTATGGATTTGAGGTTATGCTCCCTCGCGCCTTTTATGATTATCTTGTCCATGCCCGGTTCTTGGCTTTCTGTTTTCTCGTTGCTTTCTTTATAATCCCCCTCTGCCACCCTTTAGAAAAGGGGGGTTAGCGGATCCCCCATTAAACTATTTTACCGCCCTTTTCTCCTTAATGCCATTTCAACCGCCATCTCGATGGCGGATACGAGGCTCTCAGGGCTTGCGATGCCCTTCCACGCTATATCGTAGGCTGTCCCGTGGTCAACCGAGGTCCTTATGATGGGCAGGCCCAGAGTCGCGTTCACCCCGTCCTCGAAATGGAGGAGCTTTAGCGGCCCCAAGCCCTGATCGTGGTACATGCATATAACGCAGTCGAACTCTTTTTTCCTGACAGCCCTGAAGAATGCCGTATCCGGCGGGAGCGGCCCTATGGCGTTTATCCCGGCCCTTTGCGCCCTTTTTATCGCCGGGGCTATAATCCTTTTCTCCTCATCCCCGAAAAGCCCTCCTTCTCCCGCGTGAGGGTTTAAGCCGGCAACTCCTATCCTCGGGGGGGGCCTTTTAAGCCCGAAGTCCCTTTTAAACGCCTTATCGGTAATCCTGATAGTTTTAAGGACAGCCTCTTTTGTAATAAGCCTCGGCACATCCTTTATGGCCTCGTGGATGGTCACGAGCACGACCTTAAGGTCAGAGCCTCCGAGCATCATGCGGAAATCTTTTGTCTTCGTGAGGTGCGCGATGAACTCGGTATGACCCGGGAACCTGAAACCCGCCTTCTTCGCGGCCTCCTTGCTTATCGGGGCTGTGACGATAGCCTCAGCCTCCCCCTCGCTTGCCATTCTGACAGCCTCTTTTACATAGGCTATCATCGCTTTAGAGGATTCCCTTGTAGGCCTTCCGGGCTTCAGGGTTTTGATATCCAGATTGGAGATGCTTTTGACCCTCTGAGGCGCCGGGGGCTTTAATTTAAGCTTATCGGCAAGATGGTTCAATACTCCCGCGTCCCCGATTACAACAGGCTCTGAGATGCGCCTGACCCTTTTATCCTCAAGCGCCTTAAGGATAATCTCCGGGCCGACCCCTGCGGGGTCTCCCATCGTTATCGCGATCTTTGGTTTCATGTATTTTTAGCAGGTTGCTTCAAGCCGCAATCTGCTACGCAATCCATGGAAGGATTGCCAAATTGTGAGACCGAAAAGTCGAGCAATTTGTAAGATTTGGACGTCTGGATGCTCGCCGGCTCACGAAGTGATAAGGCGAGCTATATAAATGAAAAATTTCCTTGCCGGAAAGAACGAAGT
>JAUSLB010000045.1 GCA_030646655.1 Deltaproteobacteria bacterium
AGTTCTTGGAGCCGAGGCCGGGCGAAAAGCTCTTCGAGGAGATGCTTACGGCTGAGGAAGGGACAAAGGCGAGCAGGCATAAGCAGATATTCATAGCGAGGGAGTCCGGGGGGCACTCGAAATTCGAGATAGAGAAGATACTGCGGGAGTTCGAATCCCGCATAAAAAGCGGGCAAGGGCAGGGGGTTAGGGAGCTTCTCAAGAAATATGTGACCCATTACGAGGGCAAATGCGGGGAAGCTCAGGAGGAAGAGGGCGGCGCTTCTGCCCAGAGCAAATACACTGAAGAGGGGGTGGCTGGATATGTCGGCGGAGAATGAGATAAATATCATCGAGTGCTTCCGGGTTATATGGAAGAGGAAGGCGCTTATTTTGATCTTCACCTTTGCCTGCACCTTTGCCGCCGCGGTTATTTCGCTCTTTATGGAGGATGTCTATAGGGCAACGGCAGTTTTAACCCCTGTCAACGGCAAGGATAAGATAGGCGGCGAGCTGTCCATCATAGCCCAGCAGATAGGGGGGCTTTCTGGCATAACTCTTCCGTCATCGGGCTCGTCATCTGAAATAATAAGCCTCCTAAACTCGAACATATTAAGGGAAAAGGTGATCAAAAATCATGACCTTTTGCCAATCCTCTTTCCCGGACAATGGGACAAAGGCACAAAGGCATGGAAGGCCCCGGAAAGGGCGTTCTTGAGCCGCGACGCCATAATCGAGACGGCTGCCGCTCTCATAAAGGGCAGGCAAAGGCACGATGGAGGAGACGGCCCGACCCTGTGGAACGGGATCAGGAGGCTTAATGAGATAACCAGGGTAAACACAAATATAAAAGAGAATACGATAACGCTTTCAATAGAGTTCCATGACCCCGAGCTTGCGGCAAAAATCGTCGAATACTACCTTAATACGCTTACCCTCCACATGAGCAACGAGGCTAAGAGGGTCGCCGAGGTGAACAGGAGATACTTGATCGAGCAGCTCGGCTCCTCAGCCGACCCGATAATCCGGCAGAAGATATATAACCTCATAGCCCAGCAGGTAGAGGTCTTCATGATGTCTGAGGTGAAGGAGAACTTCGCCTTCAAGGTGATAGACCCTCCGAGGGCCTCAGACATGAGGGTAAGGCCGAGGAGGGCGAGACTGGCCGAGCTCGCCTTCATCGCCTCGCTCCTTTTAAGCTCGTTCGGCGCCTTCGTCATCGACTATATCGAAAGGCATGTGAAAAAAGATGCGGGGACAGAGGCGCTTCAGGAGAAAAAGGCCTGCGAGGGCGGCTCAAATGAACCTCCCTGCAACAAGCTGCGGAATAACGAAGACCTCTCTGCTGAAAAAGTCTCGAAGCAAGCTTCAGGGAATTGAACCCTCAATGAGGGATTAAAATATACGGAGAGGGGCGCAAATGAATAGGAACCGCGAGATTTTAATGTGCTTGACTTTAGTCCTTCACCTGCTTGCCGGCGCCTGCTACGCCGGCTACAGGGATGATGGTCTTACGGAAGACGCCTACATCCAAGACGCCAACGATTACTCGCAAGGCGGGAGCGGCGGAATCGATAAAACGGGCTTAAGGCCTGACGAGCTCTGCAGGGAAAAGAACCTCACCTCTGAGCAGTGCCAGTCCTTAATGGAAAAGATAATGATCTCAGAGTTTCAGGGCCGGCCTGACGAGCTTCTAAAAAATGCGCCTGAGCTTAAGTACCTTAAGCCGGATGAGCTCATGAAAGGAAAAGAGCTTATCAAGAAAAGAAGGCCCAAAGACGAGGAAAGGGAAAAAGAGGGGTCAGATGCCTGGAAAAAGACGGATATCGATGAGCTTCTTGAGGAGGAGCCGTCCCTTTTCGACAGGTATCTGGCCGACACGCCCGCTAATGAGGTAGAGCTTAAATTAAAGCCGTTCGGCTATAACCTTTTTGCAAGGCCGGATCTGAGGCCCAATCAGGACCTGCCCGTCGCATCCGACTACATCATAGGCCCCGGAGATGAATTAGGGATCCATCTTTGGGGCAGGCTGACCGGGCAGTACAGCCTTACCGTAAGCAGGGAGGGCGCGATACATTTTCCGAATATCGGCCCGCTTACCGTCGCGGGCATGACCTTTGAGGAGATGAAGAAGTTCTTAAAGAGGCAGTCCTCTAACATAATCGGCACGGATATAAATATCACCATGGGCAGGCTCAGGAGCATACAGGTGTTCGTGCTCGGGGAGGTTAAAAAGCCGGGGGCATACACCTTAAACGGCATGTCCACCGTAACGAACGCCCTTATGGCGGGAGGAGGGCCTGCGAACATAGGCACGCTAAGGAGGGTAGAGCTAAAAAGGTCGAACAGGACGATCTCGGTACTCGATTTCTACGACCTGCTGTTAAGAGGCGACAAATCAAAAGACCTGAGGCTCCAGAGCGGAGACGTCGTATTTGTCCCCACTGTCGGGCCGCTCGTGGGCATCGCCGGGAATGTGAAAAGGCCGGCCATATACGAGCTTAAGGACTCCACGGACCTCGATGGCGCGCTCGATCTTGCGGGAGGGATAATCCCGACCGCCTACGCCCAGCAGATACAGATAGAGCGCGTTGAAGGCAACTCGCGGAGAACCGTAGCGGACATAAACGCGGCCGGCGAGGGGCCGTCCAAGTCTTTCATGCTTCAGGACGCCGACCTTGTTAAGGTCTTCTCCATATTCGACAAGGACTCGAACGCGGTCTTCCTCTACGGGAACGTCAAGAGGCCCGGAAAGTTCGAGCTTAAAAAGGGCATGAGGATAAAGGACATAATAAAGGACGAGAACGACCTTTTGAAAGAGACTTATTTCGAGTACGGGCTTGTAAAGAGGCTTGTTCCGCCCTCTATGGAGGTAAAGCTCATCCCCTTTAACCTCGGCAGGGTCCTCTTCAACGGCTCGGAGGACGACAATATCGAGCTCGCCTACAGGGATACGGTCTATATCTTCCCGAAGCGGCTTTTTGAGGATAAAAAGACCGTGCGCATAGAGGGAGAGGTCAGATGCGCGTATCAGGGCGTTGAGAAGAAGGCTTCCGATGAGTGCAAAGAAAAAGGCGGCCAGGGCTGCGCCGCTGCTTCTGAAAGGGAAGAGGCGGCAAAGGCGGAGCAGGAGCCGGGGACGAAAGCCGGGACAAAGCAGGATATTAAAAAGGAAGTTCAGGCATCCTTAGAAAAACCCGCTTCAGCCAACGCCCGGCAGGAGGCTAAAAAGGCATCTAAAGAAGGTCCGGAGGAGCCCAAAAAGGAAAACGAGAGGGAGGAGAAAGGCGAGCCAAAAAAGGAGGCAAAGCCTGAGAAAGGGACCGGGGGGGCTGAGGGCTGGGGCTGGTGCGAGTTCGAGCTTGAGAGGGGTTTAAGCGTAAAGGACCTCGTGCTCCGCGCCGGCGGCCTCACGAAGGACGCCTCATTGGAGGACTTTGAACTTTACAGGACCGACCCCGCCACAAAGGAGATCGCCCTCCATAAGCTCAACCTTAAAAAGGCGATGGAGGGGGATAGGGACGAGAACGCCTATCTTAACGACCTGGACAGGGTAGTCATACACTCCATATGGGAGAAGGCGCCTAAGCAGTATTTAACGATAAAGGGAGAGGTCACCAAGCCCGGCCAATTCCCGTATGCCGCGAACATGAGGGTAAGCGACCTTTTGTTCGCGGCGGGCAATCTGCTGGAATCCGCCTACTCTGAGGCAGAGCTCGCCTCGCACTCCGTTATAGACGGAGAGCTGTCCTTAGTAAGCTACAAGACCATAGACCTAAGAAGGGCGATAGCAGGGCTGGATTCCGATAATTTAAAGCTTAAGCCATACGACAGCCTCTTTATAAAAAAGATCCCGGACTGGAGGCAGGAGAGGTTCGTCGCGGTCGCGGGGGAGGTGAGGTTCCCCGGCAGATACATCATAAAGAAGGGCGAGAAGATTAGCTCGCTTATCGAAAGGGCAGGGGGATTTACCGATAAGTCTTACCTGAAAGGAGCGGTCTTCAGGAGGGAATCGGTAAGGCAGCTCCAGCAAAGGAACCTCGACGAGGCGATTAACAGGCTCGAGCGGATGATGCTCTCCCAGTCCTCCATTAATATAGAAAAATCCGTTACGCCAGAGGCCGCGAAGCAGCAGGAGATGGCGATGGAGCAGAAGAAGGCGCTTATCGCCAAGATGAGGGAGGTTAAGCCCAAGGGCAGGATCGTGGTAAGCCTCGCGCCTGCCGAAAGATTGAGGAACAGCCCCTACGACATACTCCTTGAAGACGGGGACTCTCTTGAAGTCCCCGAGAGGTCCTCCGTAGTGAGCGTATCCGGCTCCATAGTCAACCCGACCTCGTTCGTCTATGACCCTGACGTAAGCATCTCGTCATATATCTCCAAGTCCGGCGGCGCTACCGAGCTCGCAGACAAGGACGGGACCTATGTGATAAAGGCCGACGGGTCATCTTTAAGCCCTGACGCGCTTAACAGCTGGGGCAACATCGACTGGAACGAGCATACTAAGAGCTGGGAGATAGGCTCGTACTCGGCGAAGCTTGAGCCCGGAGATACTATCGTAGTGCCGGAGCAGATAGAAAGGGTCGCGTGGCTTAGGGAAATAAAGGATGTAACGCAGATACTCTATCAGATAGCGGTAACGGCAGGGGTGATAATCGTTGCGTTTTAGGAAAGCAGGGAGGGCCGCCCTCATATTTTCTTTCTTGTTTTTATCGGCCGCGCAAGCCCATGCCTCCGCGCCGGGGAAAGATAATGGGGCAAGGCGGGAGACATGGGGCTGGGGGGAAGTTGCTACCGGCAGTTCATCAAAGGAACTCGAGCCCAAAGGCGCGGGGGAGGCCTCAGAGGGAGGGGGAATGGGGGGCAGGGGCGGGTGGTGGGCCGGGGGCGTCAGCGCCTCGCCGAACGTGCCTGTCGGGAGCAGGGTCTATGAATACTTGGAGAGGCTTGAGGTTGAAGGGCTCATAAAGACCGCCCTCCTTTCCACAAAGCCCATAAGCCGCACGGAGGGCGCGAGGCTTACTTCAGAGGCTGAAAGCAGGTTTGACGCTTTACCGGAACAGCTCAAGGCAAGAAAAGGCCGCGCGCGCGCGGACATACAAAGTTTAAGAAAGGAATTCAGTCAGGAGCTTACGAGGGGCGCCCCCGCGTTCTCGATAAAGCCGGCGGAAGGCTTATACCTTAAATATATCTACGGCTCAAAAAAGCCTGTCTTTGCGAATGTGAACAATAACGGGGATGAGCTCAGGGAAGGGGCTAATTTAAGGCTCGGGGCCGCATCCGTCGTTAAGATATCTGACTGGGCCTCCTTTTACATAAACCCGGAGTTCAGGCTCAACGATGATAAGCCCTCTGGCGAGCTCATCCACGGGTATATGACATTTAACCTCGCCGGGGTCGAGCTTGAGCTGGGGAGGGATTCCATGTGGTGGGGCCAGGGCTATCATGGGGACCTCCTTGTCACTAACAACGCCGCCCCCTTCGACATGATAAAGGTCTCTTCAGCCCGGTCTTTTTTACTGCCGTGGAAGCTAAAATACCTCGGGCTTTTTAAGCCGACATTTTTTTTAACCCATCTTGAGAAGGAGAGGGATTTTCCAAGGGCGAGCCTGCTTGGGATGCGGCTCGACTTCAAGCCTACTTCAAGGTTTCAGATAGCGCTTAACAGGGTATTCCTTTTCGGCGGGGAGGGC
>JAUSLB010000101.1 GCA_030646655.1 Deltaproteobacteria bacterium
AGGAGAGTTTGAAAACTTTTATTCAGACGCTTCCCTACGCTGGTATTACCCAGATCAGGTCGATAGGGTCTTCTCCATAAGGAGAACTCTCAGTCCATATAGGACTCCCCTAGCGCTAATGATATAACAATACCAGCCTAAAAGGGCTAAGTCAAGGATTTTGGAGGTTTTTACGAAATGCTCAGATGAGCTTGCTCGCGGAGATGATGGTATCGGCTATCTCGCGCATCTTTTTGTTTTCTTTCTGGGAGTGGGTCTGGAGGAGCTTGAAGGCGTCTTCCTCTGAGATATTGCACCTCTTCATGAGGATGCCCTTGGCGCGCTCAACGAGCTTGCGGGTCTCTATCGCGTCCTTAAGGTCGCTTACCTCTACCTTAAGGCTCTTGAATTCGTCATAACGGACTAAGGCGAGCTTTATGGCGGGCTCGAGCTGCTTTTTTGTGACAGGCTTTACGAGATAGGCGAAGACCCCGGCTTCAATCGCCTTTGAGGCCATCTCATCAGAGGAAAGCCCTGTTATAAGTATTATCGGGACAGGCCCTTTGGAGCTTATAATCCTTGCGGCATCGATGCCGTCCATCTCCGGCATCTTTATGTCCATGATAATCAGGTTCGGGTTCACCTCAGCCGCTGTGTCGACAGCCGCCTGCCCGTTCGATACCGCAGCAACTACTTCATAGCCCAAAAGCTCAAGCTGGTTTTTTAAAAAGAGCCTTGTCTTTGAATTATCTTCTGCGATCAGTACTTTATTATTCGGCTTCTGTGTCAAGGATGCCTTCATGGCAGAATATAGCCCTCGTGACTATTTCAGGATAGAATAATATATTAAAGGTATGTAGTCAATATATATTTAAAGGGGCTGAATTTAAACGGAAAACCGGAAACCCAGTTATCCATTTGCCCCTTCCGTTTCAGAGCCGTTTTAATCACCCAAGATTAAAGAACTTTAGAAGGGGCCTCTTTTGCCCTGAATGCCGTTCTTAAGAGCATATCGGCCAAAATAACAAAAACTGTAAAAAAACCGAGAGAGGCGAGGTAAAGCCTATGCTCATATATAACGTCTATGATAGGGATAAGGCTCGACGTGGGCGAAAGTATTATGAAAAACCAGAATATAAAAAAGGAGATGAGCCTTCTATCCCCTCCGGCTTCACCTTTTGAGCGGAAATATAAGAAAAGGCCCAAGCCCAGAATAAAAAGGAGGATGGAAAGGGAGAGTACCGGCGGCAGCATCGGGATATTGAGGGCCGCGCCTTTATGCGGCATAGGGGCTTTAAAAAGCCCTGTCGCCCTCGGAAAGTCATAGTCGAGGTTCTGGTTGGCCGGGAAGGCCAGCAGCGAGATATAATAAACGACCACATTGAACTGCGTTAAGAGGTATTCTTTCGGGCTTATGTAAGTCACCTTAAAGCCGGCGGATTCCTCACGCGGCATTGTCGGGACTGAAGCATCTACCGTTGGGGAGCTGACCTCAACGGCGGATTCCTTGCTCAAGTCCCCGAACCCTCCGAGCGGCATGATCGTATTTACCGTAAAAAATATAAACAGCGCCGCCAGCGCCCCGTAGAGGGGCCACCTGAGGACGAGCTTTTTTAAGCTCCCCCTGCTTACGAAATAAAGGTCGTAAAGCATGATTATCGCAGGGAGCGTAAAGGTAGTCTCTTTCGAGTAAAAGCCTAAAAGATACGAGGCCCCGACCAAGGCATAGAAGATAACCCTCTTCGAAGGCCGCTCCGAGCCGGCCGCCTTAACAAAAAAGAGGAGGGCTGATAAATAAAAGAGGCTTGAAAGCGACTCCATCCTCTGGATTATATAAGTGACCGCCTGTGTTTGTATCGGGTGGAGGGCGAAGATAAGGGCTGAGAAGAAGGCTATCCTGCGCGCCCAGGCATCGTCTTTCTCTATAAATCCGAATGTGGCGATTAAAAGCCAGTAGGCAAGGATTGAATTTATTATGTGAACGGAGGTATTGACTATGTGGTATCCCGTCACATCGAGCCCGCCGAGGGCGTAGTTTACGGCAAAGGTGAGGTAGGTAAGCCCTCTTGTCTCTTTTATTATATTCAGGTTTATTGATTTGAGGTTGTTATTCTTGATTATCTGCGGATGGTCGTCGAAATGGAAGCTCGCCTGGAATGTGTTCGAATAGGCGATGATTGTAAGGAGCGCTATGGCGAGCGCCGCTAAAAGATGGAAATACCTGCTTAAAAAGAGCCTGCGCATCAATCTGTTTTTTTCCTGCCCGGTATCTTTATCCCCGCCTCCTTGAGGGCGTTCCGGATCAGAGCGAGCTCCTGAGAAAGGGCCTTGTTCTTCTCATGGAGTATCGAGATAACTACCGAGAAGTGGAGCGTTATCAGCAATACGAATATGAAGGCGACGAGGAAAAGAAGCGAAGGCGGGTACGCGATCCCGAGCTTGTAGGCTATCCAGTCGAGGAGCTCCTTTTTAAGGGAAAGGACCGTTATGACTACGGCGGATGCGAGCCAGAGGACGGAGTATTTTTCCTTCAATAACCCCCGCCGTATGAAATCGATCACCAGCGCGAAAAGGATTATGGAGCCGAGGATCGCGAATATCTGGAAATAATACATCTTCCCCTTTCTCCTCCCTAACAGTTTGCGGAAAAACTCGAAGA
>JAUSLB010000103.1 GCA_030646655.1 Deltaproteobacteria bacterium
GCTTCGAGGGGTTCCGCTATAATGTCTATTCGATGGTCCACGCAAACTCGCCCGAAGACCTCGATTCAATAATAGAAGAGCTCTCGTCAGCCTCAGGCGCCAAATCCTTCAAGGCGCTCCGCTCAATAAAGGAGTTCAAGAAAAGCTCCCCGGTTTATTTCCCCTGAGGCGCCCCCTTTGCCCGGCCTTCCGCCGGTTCTGGATAAGGGTTACAGAACTTGACGGGCCGGAATATCCTGATAAGATTTTAATAAAAAAACGGAATAAAGAAGATGTGAAATGAAATTCCCCATCCCCGGATGCCTGCCGGCGCTTCTCTTTTTAATGCTCCTCCAACCTGCACATGCCATCGGGAACCTGGCAGAGCCTCAGGCCGGCGTGGAAGAAAAGACAGGCTCTGTGATACCCCTTAACCTCTCTTTTTACGACGAAGGAGGCCGGAAGGCCAAACTAAATTCCCTCCTTGACAAGCCCGCGATCCTGTCTTTCGCGTATTTCAACTGCACTAATTTCTGCAACGAATTCCTCGGCAATTTAGCCGAATCCCTCGACTCCGTCGCTTCCGAGGCCGGGAAGGATTATACGTCCATCACAGTCAGCTTCGATGAGAAAGACACCCCTTTTGACGCGTCAAAAAAGAAGAACAACTACATTGGCTCCTTTAAAAGGCCTTTCCCGCGCGAGGGCTGGAGGTTCCTTACAGGGGACGAGGAGAACATAAGGGCGCTCGCCTCTTCCGTAGGGTTCTCCTTCAATAGGGATGGCAACGCCTTCAGGCACCCTGTGGCCCTTATAATACTCTCGCCGGAAGGCAGGATCATACGCTACATAAACGGGGACAGGTTCATCCCCTCTGATATCGATATGGCGGTCTTGGAGGCAAAGGAAAATAGAACCGGCGCGACGATCCCCAAGGCTTTATTCCTCTGCTACAGCTATGACCCTCAAAAAAGGGCCTATGTCTTTAGCTTCATGAAGGCTTCAGGGTTTTTCATATTATTCGCTGCCGCGTCGTTTTTCATATACCTCACGTCCTCGAATAAAAAGAAGAAGGATTAAACATCCTGTCAGATCATGGAATATCACGGCTCATACCTTAAAGGCGGCCCCTGTTTGGCCCTGTTCGGCAAAGAGCTTAAGTACAGGGGCGTCCTGTCATGGGTCCTTTCAACAGACCATAAGAGGATAGGGGTCTTATACCTTATCGCCGTAGTATCGCTTTTTGCGGCCGGGGCGGCCATCGGGTTTTTCATGAGGCTCGAGCTTATAACGAGGGGGCCCACCATAATGACCGCCCAGACTTATAACTCGGCCTTTACGTTTCACGGGGTCATAATGCTATTCCTCTTCCTGATCCCCGCGACCCCGAGCGTATTCGGCAACTTCTTCCTGCCTATAATGATAGGCGCCAACGACGTAGCCTTCCCGCGCTTAAACCTCCTTTCGTGGTGGGTCTACATGGCCGGCGCGGCCATTGCCGTAATCGCGCTCGTCGCCGGGCCTGCCGATACTGGCTGGACTTTTTACGCGCCCTACAGCCTTAGGACAGGCGCGAAGGTGTCTCTTGCCGTCTTCGCGGTATTTGTGCTCGGGCTCTCGTCCATACTTACGGGCATAAACTTCGTAACCACCGTCCACAGGCTAAGGGCGCCGGGCATGGCGTGGTTCAGGCTCCCGCTGTTCGTCTGGGCTGTTTACGCCACAGCTTGGGTGCAGATACTCGCTACCCCCGTAATCGGCGTAAACATGCTCCTCGTCATATCGGAGCGGCTCTTCGGCATCGGGGTCTTCGACCCTGCCAAGGGGGGAGACCCTCTCCTATTTCAGCACCTCTTCTGGATTTACTCTCACCCGGCGGTCTACATAATGATACTCCCGGCCATGGGGGTCATAACCGAGATAATCCCGGTATTCTCAAGGAGGGTGATATTCGGCTACAAGGCGATCGTCTACTCAAGCCTTGGGATCGCCGGGGTCGGCTCGATGGTCTGGGGCCATCACATGTTCGTAAGCGGGTTCAGCTACGAGGCCGGGGTGGCCTTCTCTTTCTTCACCTTCTTGGTAGCCATCCCGAGCGCTATCAAGGTCTATAACTGGGTAGGCTCGATGTACAAGGGCTCGATACTTACCGAGCCGCCGTTCCTCTTCGCCATGGCGTTCATATTCCTGTTCTCCATCGGCGGGCTAACAGGGCTTATACTCGGGGCGCTATCGTTAAATGTCCATCTCCACGACACCTATTTTGTCGTGGGGCATTTCCATTACGTGAAGTTCGGGGGCGGGGGCTTCGGGTTCTTCGCGGCGCTCCATTACTGGTTCCCGAAGATGTTCGGGAAGCTCTATAATAAAAAACTGGCCAACTACGCCCTCTTGATCCTCTTTATAGGTTTCAACGCCTTATACTTCCCGATGTTCGTCCTCGGTTTGCAGGGCATGCCGAGGAGGTACTACGATTACCTGCCGCAGTACTCGCTTATGCAGATAATCTCGACAGTAGGGTCTTGGGTATTGATAACCGGGCTGGTCTTAATGTTCGGCAACCTCATCTACGCCCTTTTCAGGGGCAAAGACGCTGGCCCGAGCCCGTGGAGGGGCGCAACGCTTGAATGGCAGACCCCGTCGCCTCCGGACGCGGAGAACTTCGAGGCCCAGCCGAAGGTGGAGCGCGGGCCCTACCATTACGATGGGATATAGGATGGAGACTAAGCTTAGCCGCGATTATGCCGGGGCAAAGATAGGGATGTGGCTATTCCTCCTGTCGGAAGTCTCATTTTTTTTCGGCCCGCTCGCGCTATATACGATCTTCAGGTACAGGCACCCGGCCGAGTTCCGCTCCGCCTCAACGGAGCTCAACTTGACGCTCGGGACCTTAAATACCGTAATACTTCTTACGAGCAGCCTCTTCGCCGCGCTCTCGGTATCTGCCATAAAAAAAGGGAAGGAGAAGGCATCGGCCTTGCTCATCGCCCTTACCGCCGTCTTGGGTGCGGTATTCCTCTTTATAAAATACATTGAATGGAGCGCTGAGATAGGCAGGGGCTTTTATCCGGGGTCTTTGGCGTTGTTCGAGCGGGGAAAGGGGGAGGTCCTTTATTTCGGGCTTTATTATTTTTTAACAGGCATGCACGGAGCGCATGTATTCATAGGCGTTGTCCTCCTTTCCATAACGGCTGTCCTTATATCGAGGAGGACCGTGAATACCAACGATTACATAAAGCTTGAGAACTCGGCGCTCTACTGGCATCTGGTCGATATCATATGGATCTATCTCTTCCCCCTTTTCTATCTCATATCATAGGAGGATCGAGTGGCTCAGGAAGGGGCTTTGGTCAAATACAGGACGCATATACTCGTATGGATAGCGCTCGTCGCGCTCCTTTTGCTTACCGTAGGCATAGCCCGGATGGGGCTTAGCCGCTTTAATATCGCGGCGCCCCTTGCCATAGCGTCGGTCAAGACATTTTTAGTCC
>JAUSLB010000105.1 GCA_030646655.1 Deltaproteobacteria bacterium
CACGTGTTGCGGAAAGCGATGAGGACAAGCCGGGCGTCATCGGAAATGTCGGAACGCTCTTGGCCGCGAATAACGTCAATATCGCCCGCCTACACCTCGGAAGACAGACCATAGGCGGGGAGGCGGTATCGGTCTGGAGCGTGGATACCCCGCTGTCGAAGGGGCTGATTGAAAAGATACTGAAGCTCCCCCATATGACCTCCGCCCATGTTGTGGAGCTTTAAACAATACCGTAGACCGTAGCCCCTTTTCATGTTAAGTTAGGGGCTACGGCCGAAGAAATTATGATGATCCAGCCCACCATATCGCTCCCGCAGGGAGTCAGGGATATCCTGCCCGAAGAATCAAAGAAAATCCGCAAGGTCGAATCAGGGATACTAAAGGTATTCGAGAAGTACGGTTTTAAGAAGGTGATAACCCCGCTCCTCGAATATGTCGAGGTATTGTCCCTCGGCATGGGGGAAAACCTCAAGGAGCGCGTCCTTAAATACATAGACCCCTCAACCGGCAGGGTCGTCGCCATAAGGCCCGATATAACCCCGCAGATAGCGCGGGTCGTCGCCACCCGGATGCGGGACTACCCGCTCCCCTTGAGGCTGTGCTATAACGAAAACGTCTTGCGGTATCAGGGCGACGGCAAAAACAGGGAGGTCCTCCAGATAGGGGCCGAGTATATATCAAGGGCCCCCTCGCCTGAGGCCGATTCGGAGATGATAATAATGGCCATAGAGGCCCTGAAAAAGCTCGGCCTTAAGGGCTTCAAGATCGATATAGGCGACGTGGGCTTTTTAAGGGCTGTGCTCGGCAGACTGCCTGTAAGCGAAGGCGAGCGGGCCTCGATAAAAGAGGCTATCGCGATAAAGGACACCTCCGGGCTCGAGGCCATACTTAAAAAGACTGTCAAACAGATAAAAAAAGACGACAGGAACCTGCTGTTAAACCTCACTAACTTCTACGGCGAGGAGGAGGTCATAAAGAAGGCCTCTTCCCTTACAAAAGACCCTGCGGCGTTAAGCGCGCTGAATAACCTTAAGCAGGTGGTGAGGATAATAACGAAAAAAGGGCTTATCGGCTCCGTCACGATAGACCTTGGCGAGGTGCGCGGGTTCGATTATTATACGGGGATAATATTCGAGGGCTTTGCCTCGGGCATAGGTAAACCCATATTGAGCGGGGGCAGGTACGACAGCCTCCTTGAAAAGTACGGCTACGCTTGCGCTGCGACGGGTTTCGCGTTCGATGTGGAGAACATAGTCTCGGCGCTTGAGAGGAAAACATAAGGCGGGCTAAAAGATGGCGAAGAACGTAGTCATAGTCGGCGCGCAGTGGGGGGACGAGGGCAAGGGCAAGATCGTTGACATCCTGACCGAGAGCGCCGATATAGTCGTCCGGTTCCAGGGCGGCAATAACGCGGGACACACCGTCATAGTCGGGGAGGAGAAATACATATTCCACCTCATCCCCTCAGGCATCCTCCATGCCGGCAAGACCTGCATAATCGGCGACGGAGTGGTCGTCGACCCTGAGGTGTTGATTCAGGAGATAGACGTCCTTAAGTCCAAGAACCTCTTCAGGCCCGAGGACCTGCTTATAAGCAAGAACGCTCACCTCATAATGCCCTACCATAAGACGCTCGACATCGCGAGGGAGCGCCTTAGGGGAGACAATAAGATAGGCACGACCGGAAGGGGCATAGGCCCCGCCTATGAGGACAAGGTCGCAAGGTCCGGAATCAAGTGCGGGGACCTTCTTTGCGAGGAGGACTTCAGAGTAAAGCTTTAGGCGACCCTGCTGGAGAAGAACCATTACATAAAGACGATCCTTCACGAGGACGGGTTCGAGATACATCAGATATACCATAACTACATGACGCTCGCCGCCACCATCGGGCCTTTCATAAAGAACACTTCCAAATTTTTAAGCAAGGCTATAGAGTTCAAAAGGAACATCCTCTTTGAGGGAGCGCAGGGGACTCTGCTTGACATAGACCACGGCACTTACCCCTATGTGACATCGAGCAATACCGTTGCCGGAGAGGCCGCTACCGGGAGCGGCATAGGCCCCTCGCAGATAGACACCGTAATAGGCGTAACAAAGGCTTACGCCACAAGGGTCGGAGAGGGCCCGTTCCCTACGGAGCTGTCCGGCAAAGAGGCCGAAAGGCTCAGGGAGCAGGGCGGGGAGTACGGCGCGACTACCGGCAGGCCGAGGAGGTGCGGCTGGTTCGACGCCGTAGCCCTAAGGTATTCCGCGAGGATAAACGGCCTTGACGGGCTCGTTGTCACGAAGCTCGACGTGCTCGACAATTTAGAAGAGATAAAGGTATGCACCGGCTATATGCTGAAGGGGCAGTTGATAGACGACTTCCCCACAGAGTGCAGCCACCTCTACAAATGCGAGCCTGTCTATGAGACGATCGAGGGCTGGATGGCGCCGACTCAGGGGATAAAGAGCTTCCCAAAGCTCCCGAAAAAGGCACAGGCGTATATAAAGAGGCTTGAGGAGCTTACGGGGGTAGAGGCGATTATCATCTCCGTAGGCGCGAACAGGCGGGACGCCATCATACTCAAAAACCCGTTCAAATAAATCCCGCCTGTCCCGTCAAAGCGGCGTAAATCTTTTTAAGATAAAAATAAGGCGGACACCCTTTCAGGCGTCCGCCTTTTGAAAACGAATAAATAGCAAGCGGATAGAAATTATTTTTCCTTCCATTCCAAAGCCCCCTGCAGCTTTTCTGCAGGGGGCTTTGGAATCTTAGGGCCCTCTCAGCCTCCCCCTTCTCCCTCTTTTAAAGCCAGCCATTTTAAAATGAAAATTCTCCGCCATAAATGACTGAGAATTTTGATGGTACGGATAATCATTTTTATTTGCCAGCCTTGACCCGCCGCTAAAGCGACGGGATTGCGGCTGGCATACCCATTCAAGCGTTATGCCTAAATTATACAAATTCAAGATTAAAGGGAGATTATCAGGTTGCTTCAAGCCGCAACCTGTTAGGCAATCCCCTTTATGGGGGAAGGATTGCCTAATTGCGAGACCGAAAAGTCGAGCAATTTGTAAGGATTGGACGGAGGCAGCCCGGCCAAATCGTGGCTGAAAAAGTCCAGGACGGACTTTTTCAGCATCCTGTTAGTGTAAAAAGGGTTTAAAAAAAATTTGGTTGCGGGAGTTATCTTTTTTG
>JAUSLB010000110.1 GCA_030646655.1 Deltaproteobacteria bacterium
ACTGTTTAATCATTTCACTGTTTGGCGAAACATAAGATGCCTTTAGATGCCTTTAATCAGGGCGCGAGGTCTGAAATCCTTAGAAATCAAAAGATTTATTCGGGGGGAGATCGACTGCCCGGCCCGCTTGACAACCTAAGGCCTTTCAGATAAATTTTAAGCACATTTAAAAGGAGGCGGGATAATGGGAGAAAACGGCTCGGTCACGAGACGCAATTTTCTTGCCGGCTGCTGCGCGGCTATGGGCGCTGTCGCCGTAGGCGCGTCGGCTATCCCTGCCGTCAGCGCGTGGAGGGTCGCCTCCGATCTGGTATTCGGCCTGACCGAAAAGGAGATCGACCTGTCCGGGATAAAGCCGGGCGAGATGAAGGTAGAGGGGCTTTCCCTTAAAAGGGAGACCCTCATAGGAACTGACGAGCTCGTTGTCCCCATAATGATCCTCCGTAGGAAACCCGAATGGGTGCGGGAGATGGAGGCCGTTAAATATAACCTGAAAGAGCCTATAGAGGCGAATGAGCGCTACTTAAACCCGGAGTGGTTCGTTGCGCGCGCGTTCTGCACGCACCTCGGCTGCACCCCGAATATAATAGATGAAAGCTCGAAACCCGTTAACATAGTCTGCCCCTGCCACGGCGGCAGGTTCGACACCGTCGGCCGCATCATAAGCGGGCCTCCTCCCTCAAACCTCTACCTCGTGCCCTACAGGTTCGTAACGGAGGCGCGGATAAACCTGTTCGTATCGACCCCGCAAGACATTACGCTCACGAAGGTCTCCGCTTTCCAAAAAGCCTGAAGAGAGAGGAAACAATGACATCGATCCCTGAATGGTTTAAAGAGCGGTTCCCTTCGATAATAGAGCTTACCAGATTCCACGCAACCGAGTACCCGACCCCGCCGAACCTCAACTACTCATGGGCCTTCGGGGTCCTCATAATGGTTTTTTTCATGGTTCAGGTCATAACAGGCATAGGGGCTGCCATGTTCTATAAGCCGGACGCGGCCCTTGCCTTCGACAGCATCGAGAGGTTCAGAAGACACGTCCACTGGGGCTGGCTGCTGCAGAGCATCCACGCGGTCGGGCCGACGTTCATCTTCGCCTCCATCTACGCCCATATCGGCAGGGGCATGTACTACGGGAGCTACAAGGCCCCGAGGGAGATAATATGGTGGATCGGCGTCTTCCTCCTTATGGCCATGATGATGGAGAGCTTCATGGGCTATGTGCTCCCGTGGGGGCAGATGAGCTACTGGGCCGGCACGGTCATAACAGGGCTTGCCTCGGTGATCCCGATAGTAGGCGACACGCTGGTCACATGGGTAAGGGGGGATTACCTCTTAAGCGACGCTACGCTGAACAGGTTCTACAGCCTCCACATCGCTCTTTTCCCCCTTGCCATGATAGGCGGGCTCATAGTCCTTCATATAATGGCCCTGCACGATGTGGGCTCTAATAACCCTGTAGGGGTCCAGCCAAAAAAGGAGAACAAGGTCCCTTTCTACCCGTATTACGTGGTGAAGGATTTTTACGTCGTTGCGCTCGTGTTCACGTTCTTTCTCTTTATAATATTTTTCTACCCCAACCTTTTTCTGGAGCCCGAGAACTTCCAGAAGGCGAACCCTGCCCTGACGCCGCCCGAGATAAAGCCCGAATGGTACTTCCTGCCGTTCTTCGCGATGCTCCGCTCCATCCCCTCCAAGCTGCTTGGGGTAATCGTCCTGTGGCTTTCCCTGTGGATATTACTGTTCCTGCCCTTCATCGACAGGTCGCCTGTAAAAAGCGGCCGGTACCGCCCCGTAAAAAGATGGATGGACGCGGTATTCTTCGTTAATTTCGCCTTACTGAGTTATCTCGGCGCGCACCCGCCGCGCGGGGCGTACCTCGCCGCCGCAAGGGTCGCTACGCTCGTCTATTTCGGCTATTTCGTCCTCCTCTTTATCGTGTCCCTGTACGAGAAAAAGCCGGACGAGCTTACGATGTACGAGAACGAGCCGTCCCGGATAACTCTCCACGCTGGCTCGAGCAAGGCGATCTGGCTCGGGATACTCATAGTGGCGCTCGGCGCGCTCAATATCCGCGCCTTCACCTTCGATTTTCCCTCAAAGGAGACGATAGACAAGGGCAAGGCGGTCTATGAGGCCAAGGGCAAGATGTGCCACGACATGTTCTTTGTAGGGGAGAAGGCCATGCTCTCTCCCGAGGACAGGCTATCCATGCTCGGGATCCTCCCGCCGGACATCTCGTTAAAATCCAAGTCGATGGTGGAGAGGAGCCCACGGGAGTTCCTTAGCCAATTTATCGGAAAGATCCCCGAAGGCTCGAAGATGGCGGTCGTATTCACGCCTGAGGAGGTTGACCAGCTCGTTGCCTTCCTCGAGTACAGCTCCGATCCGTCTATATTCCTCAGGGGCAGGATAGGGCCGTGGGTGGTGTTCTTCATGTCTGTATTTACCGTGCTCCTTTATCTTCTCTATAAGGAGGTATGGAGGCTGAAATATCTGAGCCTTGAGCGGTTCCCCGCCGCTTAATTCGGGCGGGCTTGATACGGCCCCCAAGCATTTAAAATTACTTGACTTTAAGGCCCGGCAAGCTGATAATCTGGACTATAAAAAATCAAAAAGACTATCAGCTGTTGAAAAACAGCCTGATAGCGCAATCCACGGACGGATTGCCAAATTGCGAGACTGAAAAGTCGAGCAATTTGTAAGGATTGGACGGAGGCAGTCCGGCCAAATCGTGGTTGAAAAAGTCCAGGACGGGCTTTTTCAACATCCTGATAGTTCTTTGTACGGCCGGGCCCCGGCAGCGCGGGGCTTTTCGGCTGGGAGAGAAATAAAATCCGGAGGTGAAGCTTTGAGAAAGTATTTCCTTTTTATTCTGGCTTTCGCTCTTATACTGGGGGCCTGCAACGGCGCCTCGGCGGATGAGAAGAACGGGGAGAGGCTGTTCAAGAAATATTGCGTCAAGTGCCACGGTGAGGACGGCAGCGTCTCTGAATACGGCAGGAACATAAAGCCGAGGCCAGCGAGGGATTTAAGGACGAACAGGCTCTTTATAGCCCCTGCGGAGCTGAGGGTCATCATAAAGTACGGGGTCTACGGCAGGGAGATGAAGGGCTGGGAGAACATGCTCACAAACGACGAGATACTGGATGTCGCCGGGTATGCGCGCACCCTCAAATATACCCCGGACGCTGGAGCGGGCGAGAAGTTCTTCAAGGTCAAATGCGCAGGCTGCCACGCCCCTGAAGGCGCGGCGAAAAAGCTATTCCGGGCGCCTGACCTCGACATGTCGCCCCTCGGGGCCATTGAGATGGCGAGGGTCATAAGGTTCGGCCGCCACGGCACGATGATGGGGCCGAAGCTCGAGCTATTCACCAACCCTGAGATAGCGAACGTGGTCGAGTACCTCCAGTCGATAAAGAAATAAAGATCCGTCACAACCTTTAAAAGGGCCGCCCCCCTATGGATGGGACGGCCCTTTTTTTATTCCATGCATGCGGAAGTAAATGGGAATTTTACGGAAGATTGACAGCCGCGAAAACAGGATTATATTTAGATATTGCGAAAGGGGCGGCCGGGGACAAGCCGAGCAGCATAAAATCGTATATGCCGCCTGCCGCATAAAATCTTTTTGAGACGCTGTAATGAGCCTATTTAACTTCCCGCTCCGTTTATACGGCTGCCGCGCAATTATCATTGCGATGGCGCTCCATGAGCTTAAGATCCGGTACGCCGGGACTCTGGCGGGCTCGCTCTGGTCGGTCGTAAACCCGCTTATAACGATACTCGTTTACTGGTTCGTATTCTCCGTAGGGCTTAAGGTAAGGCCTATGGGGGAAGTGCCTTTCATACTCTTTTTCTCGATAGGCCTCATACCGTGGACGACTTTCAGCGAGGCCCTGACCGTCAACTCAAACGCGATCGTTGGCAATAAGCATCTTGTAAAAAAGATGGTCTTTCCCACCGAGATACTCCCGCTTGTAAATATCGCGGCAAGCCTTATAATCCACCTTATAATGATGGCCCTTATAGCCTTTATCATCCTCCTGTACGGGTTCCCCCTTTCGCTTTTGAGCCTTCAGTTCATCTATTACCTCATCGCCTTATCGGTATTTACGGCAGGCCTTAGCTGGTTCTTCGCCGCCGTGACGGTATTCCAGCGCGATATAGGCCTTATACTCGGGGTCGTTCTCAATGTCTGGTTCTGGCTTACCCCTGTCGTCTACGGGGTCGAGGTCCTGCCGCCCGAGTATCTTTTTTTCGTTAAGCTTAACCCGATGTTCTATATAATCGAGGGCTACAGGAACTCATTCATATACGGCGTCCCATTCTGGCATAACCTGCGGCAAGCGGCCTATTTCTGGTCGCTGAGCCTTTCGGTCTTGGTTCTCGGCGCGTTCTTCTTCAGGAGGTTTAAGAACGACTTCGCGGAGGTCCTATAGCAGTTTGCGGAAAAACTCGAAGATTGTTCAGGCTGCTGAAAAAGCTCCAGATGCGAGGCGTCGAGAAGCGAGGACTGAGGCGTAGTTAGCCACTACGCCTCAGTGACGAGCTTTGATGCCAACGAAGCAGATGGACTTTTTCAGCAGCCTGTTAGGAGAAAATGGGCGCTATCAGGGTAGAGAACGTCTCGAAGAAGTTCCGCCTCTTCAACTCCCCGAAGGAGAGGCTCTTCGAGGCCCTGCACCCGTTCAATAAAAAATACCACAGGGAGTTCTGGGCCTTAAAGGACATCAGCTTCGAGGTTGAAAAAGGCTCAACCGTCGGCTTAGTCGGCCGTAACGGGTCGGGCAAAACTACGCTGCTTGAGATAATCTCATCCGTATTAAAACCTACCGCGGGGACAATCTCCGTTGCTGGCAGGGTCTTCCCGCTCCTTGAGCTCGGCGCGGGCTTTAACCCGGAGCTTACCGGGCGGGAGAACGTTTTTTTAAAAGGCGCCCTGATGGGGTTTCCGCGCCCTGAGATGGACAGGAGGTTCCCCTCGATAGAGGGCTTTGCCGGGATAGGGGACTTCATAGACCAGCCTGTAAAGGTTTATTCATCCGGCATGTTCGTAAGGC
>JAUSLB010000141.1 GCA_030646655.1 Deltaproteobacteria bacterium
ACGTACAGGCGCTCCTTGAGGCCGTCACAAAAGGCAAGCTCCGCGCCGCTGGCCTCGATGTGCTTCCCGAGGAGCCCTCGATCAGGGAGGAGGCAGAGCTGCTCCGCTCTATCGCCTTAAAAAAGCCGCTTGAGGCCTTACTCGCGGACCACATACTCCTGAGACTAAGGAATGTCTATATCACCCCGCATAACGCGTTCAATACGAGGGAGGCCGTCAAGAGGATACTCGACACCACAGTCGATAACATAGCCTCCTATATCAGGGGCGAGCCGAAAAATATCGCAGAGGGCTACGGACTGGCGGCGGGACTGAGCTGACATAAAAAGCAGGTTTTCAGCGTGCCAAAGCCGTGTTTTTTGGAAAAATAAAAAAATTTTAAAATTTTCGTTGACATTGTTTTTATTTTCTGTAATTATGTAATCAAGAGTTTCGGATTCGCAACTGAAATGCATCCCGTCACCCTCAGCAGACCATCCATCACGAACAAATCCCGTTAAAAAAATTCAGGCATTACTGCGCGGGCGCGCCCGCACATGCTTTATTTTATCCTCTATACTGCGAAAGGGCTAAAATAGAAGATGAGAATTCCTTTTGGAACTGTCACGATAACCGAAAGGTCGAAGGAGCTTATAATGGAGGCCTTGAACTCAAGCAGGGTCTCGAGCGGAAGGTATGTGAGGGAGTTCGAAAAGCGGTTCGCCTCGCTCGTCGGGGTGAAGGAATCGGTAGCTCTCAGCACCGGGACCGACGCCGACACCGCGGCGCTCGCCGTGCTTTACGACTTCGGCGCAAAAAGGGGCGACGAGGTCATCGTGCCAGCGCTCTCTTTCGTAGCTACAGGCAACGCCGTCCTTCAGGCAGGCCTCACGCCCGTCTTTGTCGACATAGACAGATACACCCTCAATATCGACCCTGAAAAGATAGAAGAAGCGATCACGGACAGGACAAAGGCTATAATGCCCGTGCACCTCATGGGAAAGCCGGCTGAGATGGACTCCATCATGAGGATAGCGAAAAGGCGCGGCCTCTATGTTATAGAGGACGCGGCAGAGGCGCACGGGGCGGTTTACAAAGGACGCAACATCGGCACCATCGGCGACATGGCCGCCTACAGCCTGTATGTGGCCCACATCATAACGACCATAGAGGGCGGGATAGTAACGACCGACCGGGAGGACTTCGCCGAGATACTGCGCTCATTAAGGTCGCACGGCAGGGCCTGCAAGTGCGAAAGCTGCGTCCTTAACATAAGCTCAGGGTACTGCCACAAGAGGTTTAAATCCGGCGACGGGTCCGATATCAGGTTCCAGTTCGAGAGGATCGGCTATTCCGCTAAGATGAACGAGCTCGAGGCCGCCGTAGGGCTCGGCAACCTCGACATCTTCGAGGAGATACTGAGTAAAAAGCGCAGGAACCTCCTTTCCATGATAGACAAGTTCCAGGGGTTCAGGCAATACCTTTATACCGTCAACGAAGAGGCCTACGAGAAGATAGGCCCTCACGGGTTCCCCATTATACTTAAGGAGGGCGCGCCTTTCACAAGGAACCAGCTCGTCGATTGCATGGAAAAGGCAGGTATAGACACGAGGAACCTCTTTCTCTCCATGCCTACGCAGTGCCCGGGCTTCGGATTTCTCGGATACAAATTAGGGGAGTTCCCTGTCGCAGAGTACATGGGGAACTGCGGGATGCATATAGGCGTCCATCAGGACATAGGCGAGAGGGAGATAGACTATATCATGGGGACTGTCTCAGGCTTTCTTGAGAGATATACATAGCAGGCTGTTTTCAACGCTCTGATAGATAAATCCGTTCATCTTCGTCCGCATCAGGAAGTTCAGCTCCGCGACCAGCTATCTTTAAACCAACTGCGAAAACCCATCAGGGCATTTAATACCCTAAGGCGCCGTCACCTTTTTGTCCGGAGGACTGTGCTGCGCATTAAAGAGGCCGTCATACTTGCCGGCGGGCTCGGCACAAGGCTTAAGAGCCTTGTAAGAGACCTGCCCAAGCCCATGGCCGATATAAGCGGCAGGCCATTCCTATCCTACCTGATAGAGTTCCTCTCAAGCCAGGGCGTAAGGAGGGCCGTAATTTCGGCAGGCTATAAAAACGGGACGATAACTGAATATTTCGGGAAGGCGCATAAGGGGGTCGAGCTTGAATATGTGATCGAGGACAAACCGCTTGGCACAGGAGGGGCCTTGAGGGAGGCGGTCAAGGCCAGCGAAGGCAAGGATGTATTCGCCATGAACGGGGACAGCTTCTTCGCTCTGGACTTAAGCAAAATGGAGTTTTTCCATCTGACAGGAAGGCCGCTTGTAACTATGGCTATAAAGCCCGTCGCCGATGCGGCGAGGTTCGGAAGGGTCCGGGTGGAGGATACGAGGGTAGCCGGCTTTGAGGAGAAGACAGGCTCAGGGCCGGGCTTTATTAACGGCGGGGTTTATATCCTGAACAGGAAGATATTGGATCCGCTCAACGGCTTTAAAGAAGGCTTCTCGTTCGAGAACGGGTTCTTAAGGCTGAACACGGGCTCGATACTCCCTTTTGTAAGCGATTCGTATTTTATAGACATAGGCATCCCTGAAGATTACCTGAAGGCAAGAGTCGAGCTGGCAGGCCGCGTAGAGAAAATCCTCATGCGTCCGAACGGAACGCCCGGCCGGCTGAAAATCATCCCAGCCTTTTAAAGAGGGCGGGGGGGCTGTCAAAATCCAAGGGGGGCCAAATGATTATCTCGCGCACGCCGCACAGGATCTCGTTTTTCGGCGGAGGGACGGATTACCCGTCGTGGTATCTGGAGCACGGGGGCAAGGTGCTGGGCGCCGCCATAGACAAGTACTGCTACATTACATGCAGGGAGCTGCCGCCCTTTTTCAAGCACAAGCACAGAATAGCGTATTCCAAGGTCGAGACCGTAAACCATATTGACGAGATACAGCACCCCTCCGTCAAAAGCACGCTCAAATACCTCGGAGTAGAAAGGGGCCTTGAGATACACCACGACGGCGACATACCCGCGCTCTCGGGCATGGGCTCAAGCTCTGCCTTCACCGTAGGGCTGATAAAGACGCTCTACGCCCTTGAGGGTAAAATCATCCTTAAGGAAGAGCTTTTCAAAAAGGCGATACACATCGAGCAGAATATCATCAAAGAGAGCGTAGGATCGCAGGATCAGGTCTGGGCCGCCTGCGGAGGGGTGAACACCATTGAGTTCCTCCATAACGGCAACATCGTCGTAAGGCCGGTCATCATGAAGGAGCAGGACTTAAGGGGCTTTGAAAGCAGGTTCATGCTCTTGTTCACGGGACGGGCTCGGTTCGCTTCAGAGATCGCCAAAGAGCAGATACAGAATACCTCGAAGAACAAAAGCGAGCTGAAGGAGATGCGGGGGCTCGTCGACGAGGCGGAGAAGATATTGGTGCGCGGGGGCGGAGATTTCACCGATTTCGGCAGGCTCCTTAACGAGACATGGGAATTGAAGAAAAGGCTCTCGGATAAGATAAGCAACATCGAGATAGACCATATCTACGATACGGCCATCCGTAACGGGGCGGTCGGGGGAAAGCTCTTGGGGGCGGGCAACGGCGGCTTTATGGTCTTCTATGCCGAGCCCGAGAGCCAGAAAAAGATCAAAGAGGCCTTAAGGGGCTACATCCATGTGCCTTTCAGGTTCGATTTTTCAGGCTCGGAGATCATGGTCTATAAGCCGGATTACTACAACGGCAACGGGAGCGGGGCCGTTTATTTCGAGAAAAAAGCCCTTGAGCTCAACGCCTGATCATAAGGAGAAACGATAGATGCAAAATAATATTTTAGTAACCGGCGGGGCGGGATATCTGGGCTCAACGCTCGTGCCTGAACTTCTTAAGCTCGGCAATAAGGTGACCGTCCTCGATAATTTCATGTACAGGCAGACCTCCCTCTTGGAGTGCTGCGCCTCCGGGGACTTCGAGGTGGTAAAGGGGGACGCAAGGGATGAGGAGGTGCTGAGGCCTCTGCTTAAAAAGGCCGATTACATAATACCCCTTGCCGCCCTCGTCGGCGCGCCGATTTGCGGCCGCGACAAGATCGGCACGGTCACCACGAACAGGGACGCCATAGCATCCATCGTAAAGTTATCCTCCAAGACCCAGCGGCTGATAATGCCCACGACCAACAGCGGCTACGGTGTAGGGCAGAAGGGGACCTGCTGCACGGAGGATACCCCCTTAAACCCTATCTCCCTTTACGGAAGGACGAAGGTAGAGGCGGAAAAGATTATACTCGACAGGGGCAACGCCGTCAGCTTCAGGCTGGCGACGGTCTTCGGGACATCCCCGAGGATGAGGATAGACCTCCTCGTCAACGACTTCACATACCGGGCCGTAAGGGAGAAATTCGTGGTCGTCTTCGAGGGACACTTTAAGAGAAATTACATCCATATAAGGGACGTT
>JAUSLB010000143.1 GCA_030646655.1 Deltaproteobacteria bacterium
AGCGCGCCTCGGCGGGAATCTGAGCGCGTTCGTGACGCCGAATGTGGCCAAGAGGCTGAAAGAGAAGTACGGGATAAAATAAATCAGGAGCATATTGAGATGATAAAGCTTTCGGGAAGGCTGAACGGCCTTGAGGAATCTGTGACGCTGGCGATAACCGCTAAGGCGCGCTCGCTTAAGGCGGAAGGAAAAGACATAATAGGCTTCGGCGCTGGCGAGCCTGACTTCGACACCCCATCGAACATAAAAGAGGCGGCGATAAAGGCCATAAATACCGGCCAGACAAAGTACACGCCCGTAGGCGGGATAAACGAGCTCAAGGACGCGATAATAAATAAATTCAAAAAGGACAATAACCTCGCCTACTCGCGGGACGAGATAATAGTTTCCTGCGGGGGCAAGCACTCCATCTTCAACCTCTTTCAGGCGATCTTAAACCCCGGCGACGAGGTGATTATCCCCGCGCCCTATTGGGTCTCTTACCCTGTGATTGTAGCGCTCGGCGGCGGGACCCCCAAGATAGTGCGCACGAGCGAGTCCGAGGGCTTCAAGATGTCGGTGGAGGCCTTTAAGGCGGGCATCAGCCCGGAGGCGAAGGCCGTAGTCATAAACAGCCCCTCGAACCCGACAGGCGCGGCATATACAACGGATGAGCTTAGGGCGATAGCAGAGGCGGCGCTCAAGAATGACCTCCTCATAGTGTCCGACGAGATATACGAAAAGCTCGCCTACGACGGGTTCAAGACGGCCTCCATAGCCTCCATATCCGACGAGGTCAAGAGGAGCACGGTAGTTTTGAACGGGGTTTCAAAGGCCTACTCCATGACAGGCTGGAGGATAGGCTATGCCGCAGGGCCCAAAGAGATAATAAAGGCCATGACGAACATCCAGAGCCAGTCGACCTCCAACCCCACCTCAATAAGCCAGTGGGCGGCAGTAGAGGCGTTGAACGGCTCTCAGGAGTCGATCTCAAAGATGCTTAAGGAGTTCGAGAAGAGGCGTAACGCGATAGTCGAAGGGCTTAACGCCATTAAGAACGTCAGCTGCATAAGGCCTCAGGGCGCGTTCTATGTGTTCGCGAATGTATCGAAGTCTTACGGGAAGAAATTCAAGGATAGGGTCATAAAAGGCTCTGTCGACATGGCTAACTATCTCCTCGACGAGGCGGGCGTTGCGGTAGTTCCCGGGGCGCCGTTCGGGGACGACTCGTTCGTCAGGCTGTCCTACGCCATCTCGATGGAGAATATCATTGAAGGGGTCAGGAGGATAGGTAAAGCCATAGGGGAGCTTAAATAAGCAGTAAAGCCGGCGTTTAAAAAGGGCTTGCGGCGGCCCCGTCCCTGAAATCTTCCTCCCTGAAGACTTCAGCCTCGAAAGTGAATATCGTCGCGCCACTCCTCCACGCGTCCCGTGGAAGGCCCGCCTTCATGCAGGTCTGTGATAGGAAGGTCTGCCTGTCAAAGCCGTTCTCGATGGCGACCTGAGGGAGCAATACCCCCCTGTTCCTCCCCTTTATTATGTAAAGGCCGTGCCTTCCCGCCTCGACCTCCGAAATATCAGTTATCTCCTTTAAGGGCGTCAGGACGGAGACCTCTATCGTGATGGATTCGAGCTCTTCGGGCTCAAGAGGCATGAAGCGCGGGTCCTGTGTGGCGGCGGATATTGCCAGGTCCATGATAGTGTCATAGAGCGCTGTCGGCGAGGAGAAAGTGCCGATGCAGCCCCTTAGCATCCCGTCCTTATGGAGGGTCACGAACGCGCCGGAGTCCTGATTTAAGGAAGCGGTCTTTGCATTAAAATTCTTCGGCCTGTTCCCGTTCACGCGGGACTCGATCGCCTCGCGGGCTAACTTAAGGAGGGCGGTTTTTTCAGCGACAGTAAGCATCTGATCAGGATTTATGAGGTTGGTCATTTACGGGTTTTATTTTTAAAGATAATATCATATAATCCTTTTTTAGAAAAGGCTTTCAGGACGCTTATGCGGGACAAAGAGGCATTAAAAAACGAAGTTAGGGCGCTCCTTAAGGAAAGGGGCGCGATAATGCTCGCCCACAATTACCAGAGGGACGAGGTGCAGGAGGCAGCCGACCTTACGGGCGATTCCCTTGCCTTAAGCCAGGCGGCCGCCGATTCGGACTCAAAGGTCATAGTATTTTGCGGCGTGCACTTCATGGCAGAGAGCGCGGCTATACTTTCGCCGTATAAGACGGTAATACTCCCCCGAATGGACGCAGGCTGTCCAATGGCGGACATGATAACGCCCGGGGACTTAGTAAAAGAAAAACAGAAGAGGCCGGGCGTGCCTGTGGTTGCCTATGTCAATACGAGCGCGGCCGTAAAGGCCCTGAGCGACATCTGCTGCACTTCCGCCAACGCCGTAAGGGTCGTCGATTCCCTCCCCTCGGAGCGGGTCTACATGATTCCCGATAAGAACCTCTCCCACTATGTTTCTCTTTCGAGCAAAAAGAAGATGGAGTGGTGGGAAGGTTTTTGCCCGACCCACGAGAGGCTTAAGCCCCAAGAGGTCTTAAAGGCAAGGGAGGAGAACCCGGAGGCCGTATTCGTCTGCCACCCTGAGTGCAGCCCTGAGGTAGTAAGGCTCGCAGACCATGTATGCTCGACATCCGGGATGTACAAGTACGCCAGCGCGTCGAAGGCGAAGACGATAATAGTGGGCACTGAGATGGGGATACTATATAAATTAAAGAAGGAGAACCCCGATAAAACATTCATCCTCCCATCGAAGTCCCTCATATGCCCGAACATGAAGTTGACTGCCCTTGAGGACGTGCTTGAGAGCCTCAAAGAGATGAAGAACATCGTCACTGTGCCGGAGGAGGTAAGGGCAAAGGCGAAAGAGGCGTTA
>JAUSLB010000153.1 GCA_030646655.1 Deltaproteobacteria bacterium
AATCGTGCGCTTTTAGAAAACGGCTCTTTCTGCGAATAGGCACGCTTGAGAACCGCCCTGGCCAGGCGTGTCGGCAAGGTACTTGCCTTTTATATAGCCCGGCTTTGACCCGTTCTTAAAAGGGCGGGACTGCGCCGGGCACCCGATTAAAACCACTGTGAGGATGGCATAAATGAAAAAACGCGTTATTTGGAGGATATTTTTGGCTGCCTCGGCGGCCCTTTTTTTTACAGCAGCTTTGCGGTCCGCACCCTTAAGCCACGCCGCAAGGCCGGATGGAGAACCCGGCGCGCGGAAAACCGTATTCGACCTCTCGCACGGCGAGATATTCTCCCCCGTGAAGGACGGCCCGCTCAATTACTCAAGCTTCTACGGGATGATCAAAAGCTCCGGGCAGGATGTGTCTGTAACCTACGAGAAGGCAACGAAACCCGAGCTTGAGGGAGTAAAGACATACATAATAGCCGGCCCTTCGAGGAGTTTTTCCGAGCAGGAGCAGGGCGTACTGAGGGATTTTGTGAAAGACGGCGGCAACCTGCTTGTGCTCATGCATATTTCAAGGCCTGTGGCCATGCTGACCGAGTCCTTCGGCATCATAGTGTCGAACTTCGTCATATCCGAGGCCTCGGATTTAATAAGCAATGAATCGCAGGACTTCTATGTAAGCAGGTTCACCGCCCACCCGGTGACCTCAGGCCTGAAGAAAATAGCCGTATTCGGCACATGGGGGCTCATGGCCGAAGGAAACGCCTCGGTAGTGGCGAGCACCTCAGGTAAATCATGGGCGGACATCAACCGCGACCGCAAATTCGACTCCGGGGAGCCGGTCCAGCAGTTCGGCATCATAGGGATATCGGGTTTCGGGAAAGGCAAGGTGGTTGTTGTCGCCGATGACGCGCCTTTCGCTAACAAATTCATCGAAGAGGCCGACAACAGGAGGCTTTCCGAGAATATCATCAAGTGGTTCATGCGATAAGGTCATGCCGCCGGCCATTTTTGCTCCGCCTTGTGGCTTAGGACATCGGTTTTAAGCCCCTGAAGGTGAAAAAAACCGTCTCCCCGTGAACCCCTCCGCTAAATCAGCAGGTTCATATCGCTCCTTTTTCCCATTGACAAAAACCTCTCCTCAATAGTAAATTTAATGAACCTCCCCGCAGCAAGCTGCGAGGTATCGAAGTCCACTACGGCTGAAAAAGTCTCGAAGCAAGCTTCGGGGAATTGAACCCTCGGTGAGGGATTAATTCCAGTTCTTATATAAATCTTTTTGATCGAGGAGTTTTGAAATGGCTGAGATAAAGCCCTTTAAAGGCCTTCTTTACAACCCGGCAAGGGTGGGGGACTTGAATAAGGTCATGGCCCCGCCTTACGATGTGATATCACCGAAAAAGCAGGATGAGCTTTACGGCCGCCACCCGAATAACATAATAAGGCTTATACTCGGCAAGACCGGCCCCGATGACAAAGAGGGGAGCGACAGGTACTCAAGGGCCGCAGACGAGCTTAAAAGATGGATAGGCACGGGCGTGCTCGTTAAGGACGAGAAGCCTTCGATTTACTACTACTCCCAGTCATACAAATTGAAAGACGGGAGCGTCCAGACCCGCAAGGGCTTCATAGCGCTTTCAAAACTGCAGGACTTCGGAAAAGGCATCCACCCGCACGAGAAGACGCTCTCAGGCCCCAAGGCCGACAGGCTAAAATTAATGCAGGCCTGCAATGTTAATTTAAGCTGTATCTTCTCCTTATACTCAGACCCCTCTCTTAAGGTCAACCGCGCCCTTGATGATGGAGCCTCAAAAGAGGGAGGGCCGATAATAGATGTATCGGATGACGACGGGACAGATAACAGGGTCTGGAGGATAGACGACCCGCTCGTGATAAGATCAGTATCAGAGTCCATGAGGGACAAGGCCCTTTTCATAGCCGACGGCCACCACAGGTACGAGACAGCCCTCAATTACAGGAACATGATGAGGGAGAAAGAAGATAGCCCGACAGGCCATGAGCCCTATAACTATGTGATGATGTATTTTTCAAACATGGACGACGAGGGCATGACCATATGGCCGACCCACAGGATAATACACAGCCTTAAGGGCTTCGAGCCGTCATCATTCACAAAGCAGTGCGGCGAGTACTTCGATACGGAAGAGTTCCCCTTTAACGGCTCAAACGAGACCTCAGCCCGGAGCGCCTTCCTTAAAAAGCTCGAAGCCGAAGGGGGCGGGAAGACCGCGTTCGGATTGCAGATAATGGACAAGAATTCCTATTTCATCCTGACCATGAAGACAAGGGACATGATGGATAGGGTTTTCGGCGATAAGATCCCCGATGTCTTCAAGAACCTCGATGTCACCGTCCTCCACTCGCTCATACTCTCCAGGATACTCGGCATAACCCAGGAGGCTCAGGAGAAGCAGGAGAACCTTATTTATGTAAAGAGCTATGACGAGGCCCTCGGAGCGATGAACAAGGGCGGCAACCAGCTCGTTTTCCTTTTAAATCCGACCCGCATAGAGCAGGTCAAGGCCGTGGCGCTCGCGGGCTTTGTCATGCCCCAGAAATCGACTTACTTCTACCCCAAGCTCCTATCCGGGCTTGTGATAAACTTACTGAGCGGAAAGAACTCCGAAGAAGAGCCCGCGAAGGTTTAATCCCTCTACTAGAGGGTTCAATTCCCCGAAGCTTGCTTCGAGACTTTTTCAGCCGTAGAGGACTTCGATACCTCGCAGCCTGCTGCGGGGAGGTTCATTTGCCCCGAAAGACCGTTCCTTCAACCGGCGATCTTGAAAAAATAGGACCGTACCTTTTCACTCAGAAGGGTGCGGGCCAGAAGCTTACGGCCGATTCCGTCCTCCTCGCCGATTTTCTGCCCCCATTAAATGAAAGCGATAATATTATAGAGATCGGCAGCGGCTCAGGCGCGCTTCTATTGCTCCTTGCCTGGAAAACGAAGGCCTTAAAGATAGCGGGGGCCGAGATAGAAAAGGAAGCGGCGTCCGTCGCGGCCGGAAATATTGAGCTGAACAGTCTCAGTGAGCGGGTTTCGGTAATTAACGGGGATTACAGGGAGCTGCCTAATGTTTTCGCAGAGGGGTCTTTTAAGGTTGTCGTATCCAACCCTCCTTACATGAAGAAGGGCTCAGGCAGGATCAGCCCAAAAAAGGAAAGGGCATTGGCGAGGAGCGAGATTGCGGGAGGGCTTGAAGACCTGATTAAAATCTCAAAGTACCTCATCGGCGATAACGGGAAAATATTCTATGTATTCCCGGTATCGAGGCTCTTTGAGATGCTTAACCGTCTTAAGGGGGCGGGCCTCAAGCCCTTGAGGCTAAAGTTCGTCCGCACGAGCGCGTTAAGGCCGGCAAAGGTCTTTTTGATTGAGGCGGGCAGGCAAGGGGAGTTGAAGATAGAGGAAGATATTTATTTGTAATATTAAAAAATCTAAGCGTAAATTATAAAAGAGGCGATTGAGGAACAATTCTTTTTTTTCGCCTCTACTCCTTCGCCTTCTCCATCACCTTCTTAATGAGATTCTTTAGCCCCTCGTCCTTAATGCCTGAGGCGGCCTTCTCGATAGCGAGCCTCTCCTCAGCCGTCAATTCCCTCTTTTTGATCGTTTCAGCCTGAGCCTCTTTCGGAGGCTCAACCGCCCCTAATTTAAAGACTACCTCGCTAATTGCCGTATAGCCGAGCCTTTTATTGATTTTTTCGATTATCGATTGTTTGTGGAAGCCCAGTTCAGCCATCCACGGGGAAGATGTCACGGAGCAGTAGAGGGTAGTCCCGATGAGCCTTGAGGGGGCGGCCTTTTGCGAGATCTTTTTCCCGACGCACTCGGCCCAGACCTTCCTTATGCTGTGCTCCTTGAGCTTTGAGGCGATGCCTAAGGAGTTGAAGGAGGAGCCGAGGATCGCCCCTATATGGAAAGAGGAGCCCGGTTTATCCTGTTTATCCCTCCGGCGCCCCCCCGGGGAGCCTTTATCTCTCATTTTCAGGGTACCGTTTTATTGAGTTTGCCCCCGAGGAGCTGGCCAAGGACCGCGCCCACGACTATGATGGGGATGACCTGCGCCCCTAACCCGGCCATAGTCCTCAGGACGAATATGAACGGAATGGGAAGGTGGATATATAAGAACCACTTAATGGAGAACTTCTTCGCCTTAACTCTTAAATA
>JAUSLB010000161.1 GCA_030646655.1 Deltaproteobacteria bacterium
AGCGCGAGCACCACCCTCAAGACCATCATGGCCAGTATCTTGGCCTTAAGCGGATGTGGGGAGGATGCCTGCATCGTTTTGGGATTAGCCTGCAGCGGCCCCCGCGATCTGGAATATCGGCAGGTAGAGCGCTATGACGAGCCCGCCCACGACAATCCCGAGGAAGGCCATAAGCAACGGCTCTATCAGGGAGGTAAGGGCGTCAACGGCCGCGTCCACCTCGTCCTCGTAGAAGTCCGCTATCTTGGTGAGCATCGCATCGAGCGCGCCCGTGGATTCGCCTACGGCGATCATCTGAGTGACCATGCCGGGGAATACCTTTGTCTCCATAAGTGGGTCGGCAAGGGTCTTGCCCTGAGACAGGCTTGTCCGTGCCTTCATTATGGCTTCCTCTATAATGACATTTCCAGAGGTCTTGGATACTATCTCAAGCGCCTCGAGTATGGGAACTCCGCTCGATAACATCGTGCCGAGAGTCCGGGTGAACCTCGCCACCGCCGTCTTCCTTACAAGATCCCCTACGACCGGGAGCTTAAGGAAAAAAGAATCCATCACCCTTCTCCCTTTCGGGGTCTTATACAGCCTGTTAAGGGCTATACCCGTGCCGACGATCCCGCCGAGCATCAGGTACCAGTAGTTCTGGAGGGCCTTGCTCATGTTCACTACCATCTGGGTGGGCGCAGGCAGGGCCTGGCCGAAACCAGCGAACATCTCCTGAAATATCGGCACTACCCATAGGAGGAGGCCTGTGACAACGAGGCAGGCTATTATTATGACCGCCGCCGGGTAGGTCATCGCGCCTTTTACCTTTCCCTTAAGCTTCTCGGACTTCTCAAGGAACCCCGAGAGCCTGTTCAGGATCGTATCGAGTATGCCGCCCACCTCGCCGGCTGCTATGAGGTTCACATAGAGGCCGTCGAAGACCTTGGGGTGCTTCCTTAAGGCGTCGGCGAAGGTGGAGCCGCCCTCGACTGAGCCCTTCACATCCAAGAGCACCTTCTTAAATTCAGGGTTATCCTGCTGGGAGGCGAGTATGTCGAGGCACTGCACCAGCGGGAGCCCGGCGTCTATCATCGTGGCGAACTGGCGGCTGAAGACGACGAGGTCTTTTGTCTTAATGCCGCGGCCGAGCCCCGGTATCTTTATGTCGCTTAAGCTGAAGCCTTTCTTCTCGTTTATCGAGGCCGGCACTATCTGCTGGCGGCGCAGCGCCGCCGTCGCCTGAGCGAGGCTTGCGGCCTGCAGCTCGCCCTTTTTCATCTCACCGGTTAAGGTCTTTCCTGTATAGGCGAAGGTTGGCATGATTTAAGCACTCCTCCCGGAAGGCGCGCCCGCCCTTAAGACCCCCGCGTTTATCATCATCTGCCTGAGCTCATCAGGCTCCTGACTCCTGCCGAGGGCCTCTTCGAGGGTTATGAGCCTTCTCGCATAGAGGTTCATGAAGCTCTGGTTCATTGTCTGCATCCCGAACTTCGACTGCCCCACCTGCATCTGGGAGTATATCTGGTGGACCTTATCCTCCCTTATGAGGTTCCTTATCGCGGCGTTCGGTATCATTATCTCTAAAGCCACTACCCTGCCCTTGCCGTCAGCCCTCGGGATGAGGAGCTGCGACAATACCCCTTCGAGCACGAACGAGAGCTGCGCCCTTGTCTGCTGCTGCTGGTTGGAGGGGAATACGTCGACTATCCTGTTTATCGTCTGGACGCAGGAGTTTGTATGGAGGGTGGCGAAGCATAAATGCCCCGTCTCCGCGATGGTCAGGGCGGTCTCGATCGTCTCTATGTCCCTGAGCTCTCCCAAGAGCACGACATCAGGGTCTTGTCTTAGGACGTATTTAAGCGCCTTTTTAAAAGCGTGCGTGTCGTAGCCGACCTCTCTCTGGTTCACGAGCGCGGTCTTCGAGTTATGGAGGTATTCTATCGGGTCTTCGATCGTTATGATGTGCTCGGCCCTCTCAGTATTGACCTTGTCTATTATCGAGGCGAGGGTCGTGGTTTTGCCGCTCCCCGTAGGGCCCGTGACGAGGATCAAGCCCCTCGGTTTTTTAGCAAGGTCCTCGACAATGGGAGGGAGCCCCAATTCCTGAAATGACTTTATCTTGAACGGGATCGTCCTGAAGACCCCGGCGACCGCGCCTCTCTGGACGAAGAGGTTCCCCCTGAACCTGCTCAACCCTTTTATGCCGAAGGAGAAATCGAGCTCGTTCTCCTCCTCGAACTTCTGCTTCTGGACATCCGTTAATATGGTGTAGCAGAGCTGTTTCGAATCGACGCCCGTAAGGGCGGGCGAGTTCATCGGGCTCAGCTTTCCGTGGAGCCTTATCCTCGGAGGAGAGCCTGCGGTAATGTGAAGATCCGACCCCTCCTGATCGACCATGACCCTTAGGAGTTCCTGCAGGTTGTATTTTGCCGAGCCTTCGACTCCCATCTTTAGTCCTCCCTTTCCTCCGCGTCTTAATCTATTCGGATGCTGAAAAAGTCCATCCTGGATTTTTTCAACCACGGCTTGGCCGGACTGCCTCCGTCCAAGCCTTACAAATTGCTCGACTTTTTTGTCTCGCAATTGCACAATCCATAAACAGGAGCGGATTGTGGCTGGTAAGGAAACCTACATTTATATGGCTCGCCTTGTCACTTCGTGAGCCGGCGAGCATCCAGAGGGCAATCCATCCGTGGATTGCCAATCAGGTTGCGGCTTGAAGCAACCTGATATTCGGAGGCCTTCTGAAAATCTTAAACCATAGAGCCCGTTATTTTTAGGACAAAAGTTACAAAAAACAATATCTTTAGAGAATTTTTAATTTATTTTCGAGAAAACGCTTAAAATTTTGAAGAAACGCTTAAAAATTAAGCAGAACCGCCTTTGAGGCTAATCGGCCATCGTGACCCTTAATATCTCCTCTATCGTGGTTACGCCCTCAGCCACCTTCGTTACCCCGCTCATCCTTAAGGACTTCATCCCTTCCTTTATCGCCGCCCTTTTTATCTCTGCCGAAGATGCGCCGTTCAAGACCATCTCTTTTATGCTCTCCGTAAAGGGCATTACCTCATAAAGGGCGATCCTGCCCTTGTAGCCCGTGCCCCCGCAGGTGGCGCACCCCTTTCCCTTGCTGCACTCCATCTTTTTCGCCTCCTGAGAGGAGACGCCCAAGTCAATAAGGACCTTATCGGCTATCTGTGTCTTATCCTTACAGTCCCTGCATATCTTCCTCGCAAGCCTCTGGGCGAGTATCAGGTTGCAGGATGAGGCTACGAGGAAAGGCTCGATGCCCATGTTCAGGAGCCTGTTTACGGTAGAGGGCGCGTCATTCGTATGGAGGGTCGACAATACCATGTGCCCGGTGAGCGCGGCCTTTACGGCTATCTCGGCCGTCTCGTAGTCCCTTATCTCGCCGACCATTATTATGTCAGGGTCCTGCCTTAGAAAGCTCCTTAAAGAAGCGGCGAAGTTAAGACCGATATCCTCGTGCATCTGGACCTGATTTATGCCCATCAGGTTGAACTCGACCGGGTCCTCGGCTGTTGATATGTTCTCGCTTATCTTGTTGAGCTCGGATAACGCGGAATACAGGGTCGTCGTTTTACCGCTGCCCGTAGGGCCCGTGACGAGCACTATGCCCCACGGCCTATGTATCGCGTTCATGAAGTCCTTCAAGGCCTTCTCCTCGAACCCGAGCTTTGTCATGTCGAGCTGGAGGTTGCTTTTATCGAGGAGCCTTAAGACGACCTTCTCGCCGAATAGGGTCGGGAGGACCGAGACGCGGTAGTCCATCTCCTTATTCTTGGACAGCTTCAGCTTTATCCTTCCGTCCTGAGGGAGCCTGCGCTCGGCTATGTCGAGCTGGCTCATTATCTTTATCCTCGATACGATGGCGTTTTTAAGCTTCAACGGAGGCTTCATCACCTCCCCAAGTATGCCGTCTATCCTGTACCTTACGCGGAAGGTCTTCTCGTAAGGCTCGATGTGGATGTCGCTCGCGCCCTTCTTTATCGCGTCGGTAAGTATGAGGTTGACGAGCTTTACGACAGGCGCGTCCTCGACGGCCTTTTTAAGGTCGATCATATCGACCTCTTCCTCATCCTTTATTATCTCCATCTCGCCTTCGTCGAACTCCGTTAGAACGCCCTCAAGGCCCATCTCAGGGGTCTCATAGATCTTCTCTATGGCCGACTTTATCGCGGCATCGGATGCGACCAAGGGCTCTACGTTATAGCCCGTGAGGAACTTTATATCGTCTATGGCGAATATGTTGGACGGGTCCGCCATCGCTACCACCAGAGTGGAGCCTGTCCGGCTTATGGGTATCACCTGATACTTCTGCGCGACGTCTTCGGGGATGAGCTTTATTATCTCGTGGTCTATTTCCTGAGTGG
>JAUSLB010000054.1 GCA_030646655.1 Deltaproteobacteria bacterium
CAGTGAGCCTCTGAACATACCTTTTTCAATACCTTTTCACCACAAAAAAACCTTATATTTTCCTTGACAAGAAAAGGCTTCAGGAATATAGTTGACGGGTATCGTGGTATAAAGTGGTATAAAGTGGTATAAAACCGACCCGGAGTGGCGTAAGTAACCCATCTAAAAGGAAAAAATGTTCAGGGGAAGATACGAGCACCTTATAGATTCAAAGGGGAGGCTTTCCATACCCTCAAGGTTCAGGGAGACCCTGAACGAGAGGTATGACTCCCGGCTCGTCATCACCGCTTACGACAGCTGTCTTATAGCATACCCGCTCGCGGAATGGCAATTATTGGAAGACAAGGTCGCGGCGCTGCCTGAATTCAGGAAAGACACAAAGGCGTTCCTCCGCTTTTTCTACTCAAGCGCTACAGACTGCCCCATAGATAAGCTCGGAAGGATACTCGTCCCGCAGGCGCTGCGCGATTACGCGAAGCTCGAAAAAGACGTAGTGCTCATCGGCGCCTTCAGGCACATGGAGATATGGAGCAAGGCGCTGTGGGACAAGGCTGAGGCCTCGGCGTCTCAGGAAGAGATAGTAAACACGCTCGAGCGGCTGGGGCTTTAAATGGAATGGAAGCACCTGCCAGTTATGCCCAGCGAGGTCATAGAATACCTCGGGTGCAGGAGCGGCCGCATCTACGTTGACGGCACTGTCGGGGGCGGCGGGCATGCGGCGGAGATTTTAAAGGCGAGCTCCCCTTCAGGCAAGGTCATCGGCATAGACAGGGATGATGACGCGCTAAAGGCCGCGAAAGATTTTTTAAAAGTCTTCGGCGACAGGGTAACGCTCGTTAAGGCGAACTTCAGGGATTTAAAAATCGTTCTCGGAGGGCTCGGGGTAAGAGAGGTGGACGGGGTCCTGCTTGACCTCGGCGTCTCTTCTTTTCAGCTCGAGAGCCCTGAGCGAGGCTTCAGCTTCCGCTTCGATTCAAGGCTCGATATGCGGATGGATAAAGGACAGAAGACCTCCGCGTATGAGCTTGTAAACGGGCTTGAAGAGACGGAGCTTACGAGGATTTTCAGAGAGTACGGGGAGGAGCGGGAGGCAAGAAGGATAGCGAGGGCCATAGTAAGGGAAAGGGGAAAAGGGCCCGTCGAGACAACGGGCGAGCTCGTAAGGATCGTCCTTGAGGCTATCCCAAAAAGATTTCAGACGCGCAACATACACCCGGCCACAAAGGTATTCCAGGCCCTGAGGATAGCGGTGAACGACGAGCTCGGAAGCCTCAAACAAGGGCTTTTGGCAGGCATGGAGGCCTTAGGCAAAGGCGGGCGCATGGCGGTAATCTCCTTCCATTCCCTCGAGGACAGGATAGTAAAAAATACTTTCAGGGCCTTTTCTACCGGCTGCGTCTGCCCTCCCAAGATACCCATCTGCATATGCGGGAGGAAGCCTGAAGCGAAGATCCTTACTAAAAAGGCGCTTACCCCCTCTGAGGACGAGGTTGAAAAGAACCCGCGGTCGAGAAGCGCGAAGCTCAGGGCTGTAGAGAAACTATAGCACTCTGTTGAAAAACAGCCTGCTAACGCAATCCACGGATGGATTGCCAAATTGCGAAACTAAAAAAGCCGGGCAATTTGTAAGGATTGGACGGAGGCAGCCCGGCCAAATCGCGGTTGAAAAAGTCCAGGACGGACTTTTTCAACATCCTGATAGACGCGGAGTTCTTCCGCCACGGAGGTCCAATTGTCGCATATACTTGTCAGCGCTAAGAAAGCCGGTTTCCCCGCGGTCCTTGCGGGCCAGGACATCAGGGCACGGAGGAACCTTAAGGACCTAAGCTTCCTCTATCTCTCGATACTGTCGGTCTTTGTCCTTGCGTGCGTCGCCCTTGCGTTCGTCTGGTCGAGGATGACGGTCGTGAACCTCGGCTACGAGACATCAAGGGCCAATTCGGCACGGTCGGGGCTCATCGAGAAGAACAAGCGCCTAAAGCTCGAGTTCATGAAATTAAAGTCGCCAGAGAGGATCGAGAAGATCGCCTCCGGCGAGCTCGGCCTCGTGCATCCTACCGGCGAACAGATAATAAGCGTTAAATGAGAAAGAAAAAGGGAGGGTACAGCCCGAAATACCGGCTCTATCTCGTGCTCGTGATCTTCTCTGTGCTCTTTTTGGCGATACTCGCCCGCGCCTTCGAGCTTCAGGTCTTAAAGTCCGAGAACCTTAAGAAGATGGCGATGCGCCAGCACAGGAAGACCGTAAGCGTGCAGTCGCGCAGGGGCGATATCTACGACAGGAACCTTAAGGAGCTCGCCGTGAGCATCGAGGTCGATTCGGTCTTCGTACAGCCCTCCAAGATAGAATCCCCGAGGCAGGCCGTGAAGGTCTTATCCGCCGCCCTGTCCATCGACCGCTCGGAAATAGAGAGAAAGATAAGCTCGTCCCCGAATTTTGTCTGGCTGAAGAGGCAGGTTGACCTGAAAGAGGAGCAGAGGAAGGCGCTTTCAGCCGTAAGCGGGGTCGGGATAATGAAGGAGAGCCGTAGGTTTTACCCCAATAAGCAGCTCGCCTCCAACCTCGTCGGCTTCACCGGCCTTGATTCCAACGGCTTGGAGGGCGTTGAGCTTTTCTACGACAGCACCCTTAAGGGCGAGAACCGTAAGTTCACGGGCGAGAAGGACGCGATGGGCAGGCTCATCCTTTTCGAGAATATCGAGCAGGCGGCCCCCTCGCAGGGCATGGTCGTAGAGCTTACCATAGACAAGAACATCCAGTACATAACCGAGAAGGCGTTAAAGAAGGCTGTCGAGGCCTCAGGCGCGAAGGGCGGCACCGCGCTCGTGATGGACCCGCTCACAGGCGAGATACTCGCCATGGCGTCGCTCCCGACCTTTGACCCGAACAACTTCGGCAAATTCGAGCCGAGGCACTGGAGGAACCGGGTTGTAACGGACCTTTTCGAGCCGGGCTCCACGTTCAAGCTATTCCTCGTATCCGCCGCTTTGGAGGAGGGCATTATAAGGCCGGGAGATTCGTTTTTCTGCGAGAACGGGAGCTACAAGGTAGCTGACAGGGTCTTCCATGACCATGAGAAATACGGCTGGCTCACGGTATCCCAGATAATAAAATACTCAAGCAACATCGGCTCCGCCAAAGTC
>JAUSLB010000185.1 GCA_030646655.1 Deltaproteobacteria bacterium
TTCTTCTTCGGCACACCCGCCTATCTCGCCTATCATTACTATCGCGGAGGTTCCGGGGTCCTCCTGGAATAAGGCGAGGACATCTACGAAGTCAGTGCCGTTCACCGGGTCTCCTCCGATACCCACGCATGTAGACTGGCCCAATCCCAATCTCGTAAGCTGGTCTACCGCCTCGTATGTCAAGGTCCCGCTCCTCGATACCACCCCTATCGAGCCGGGCTTATGGATGTGGCCGGGCATTATGCCGATCTTGCACTGCCCCGGCGTTATCACGCCCGGGCAGTTCGGCCCCACGAGCCTTGAGGCCTTGCCCTTCATGAATGTCCTGACCTTCACCATGTCAAGCACCGGTATGCCTTCCGTTATGCAGATGACAAGCCTAACCCCGGCGTCCACGGCCTCCATTATCGCGTCGGCCGCGAAAGGCGCCGGGACATATATGACAGAGGCGTCAGCCCCGGTACTTTTTACGGCCTGCTCGACGGTGTCGAATACAGGGATGCCGTCTACCTTCGTCCCGCCTTTTCCGGGGGTCACCCCGCAGGCCATCTTTGTGCCGTAGGCGACCATCTGCCGCGTGTGGAAGGTCCCCTGCTCGCCTGTTATGCCCTGACAGATGACCTTTGTGTTTTTATTGACCAGTATGCTCATCTATAGAAAACCTCCGGGGGGTTTTTCTTTTAGCAGGCTGCTGAAAAAGTCCATCTGCTGCGTTGGCATCAAAGCTCGTCATTGCGGCGTATATACGGAATACGCCTCATTCCTCGCTCCCCTATTTTAGTGGGGGCCTTGCATCTGGAGCTTTTCGGGGCACCCATCCTTCGGATGGGTCGGCCTGAACAAATTTTTAGTTTTTCCGCAAAGTGTTAAATCTTTTTACCAAAATAAAACTTGAGGAGCCGAAAATTTGAAGGTCCAGCTCTTAGATCTCGCTTCCCAGTACCGTAAGATCAGAAAAGAGGTAATGGCGGAGGTTAAACGGGTCTGCGATTCCCAGCACTATGTCCTCGGCAAGAACGTATCAGGCCTTGAGGAGGAGATAGCCGCTTACTGCGGGGCAAAATTCGCCGTAGGGGTCGCATCCGGCTCGGACGCCATACTCCTTGCGCTCATGGCCGCGGGCGTGGGGCGCGGTGACAAGGTCATAACAACGCCCTTTACATTTTTCGCGACAGCAGGCTCCATCGCGAGGCTCGGGGCGATCCCCTTATTCGTGGACATAGACCCGAAGACATACAACATAGACCCGGACGCCCTTACAGCGGCTTTAAAGAGGAATTCGAAAACAGTCAAGGCCGTTATCCCCGTCCACCTCTACGGCCAGTGCGCCGACATGGGGCCGGTAAACGCGATTTCAAAAAAATACAAAATAGCCGTAATCGAGGACGCCGCGCAGTCGATAGGCGCCGAGTACAGAGGCAGGAGGGCGGGCTCGATAGGGGACATGGGGTGCCTTTCATTCTATCCCACGAAGAACCTCGGCTGTTTCGGCGACGGCGGGATGGTGACGACAAACAGCGAGAAGCTTGCCCGGAGGGTAAAGATGCTGAGGGTCCACGGCAGCATGGTCAGGTATTACCACGACGAGGTAGGCGCGAACTCCCGGCTTGACGAGCTTCAGGCCGCGATATTGAGGGTTAAATTAAGGCACCTCGGCCCCTGGACAGAAGGAAGGATAAGGAACGCCGGACGGTACGATTCGATATTCAAAAAGGCGGGGCTCTCCGGGCTTGTCGCCACCCCGTATATACGGGAAGGCAACCTCTCAGTCTTTAACCAGTATGTCGTTAGGGTTAAAAAGAGGGATGAATTAAGGCGATACCTTGCAGGCTTAGGCGTCGGGACCGAAGTCTATTACCCGCTCTGTCTCCATCAGCAGAAGTGCTTCAAGTACCTCGGCTACAGGAAGGGCGACTTCCCGGCCTCTGAAGCCGCGGCAAAAGAAGTATTGGCCCTGCCTATCTACCCGGAGCTGAAGCCCGTTGAGCAGAGGTATGTGGTGGAAAGCATCGCGGCATTTTACGGCTCAGGGAGGCCATGATGAGGATACTGATTACAGGCGGCGCTGGCTTCATAGGTTCGCACCTGTGCGAGAGGCTCCTGAAGGACGGCCACGAGGTCATCTGCCTCGATAACTTCTTTACGGGCAGGAAGGAGAATATCGCGCACCTGATGGACAACCCCGTATTCGAGGTCATAAGGCACGATGTCACAGAGCCGATACTGATAGAGGTCGACCAGATATACAATCTGGCCTGCCCGGCTTCCCCGGTGCATTACCAGTATAACCCAGTAAAGACCATTAAGACCAATATAATGGGGGCCCTCAACATGCTCGGGCTCGCCAAGAGGGTGAGGGCGCGCATACTTCAGGCCTCCACTTCAGAGGTCTACGGCGACCCCAAGGTCCACCCGCAGACAGAGGACTACTGGGGGAACGCCAACCCCATAGGCCTAAGGGCCTGCTACGACGAGGGCAAAAGGTGCGCGGAGACTTTGATGTTCGCCTACCACAGGCAAAACGGCGTGGATATCAGGGTGATAAGGATATTTAACACCTACGGCCCGAGGATGCTTGAGAACGACGGGAGGGTGGTGAGCAACTTCATAGTGCAGGCCTTAAAGGGCGCGGATATAACGATATACGGCAACGGGTCCCAGACAAGGTCTTTCTGCTACGTTGACGACATGGTCGAGGGCATGATAAGGATGATGAACAACGACCATCTCGTAGGCCCCGTCAACATCGGCAACCCCGGCGAGTTCACCGTAATGGAGCTCGCCAATATGATAAAGAGGTTCACGAAGTCGAGCTCGAAGATCGTCCACATGCCGCTTCCCCCCGACGACCCTGTCCAGAGGAAGCCTGATATTAAAATAGCCAATCAATCGCTCGGCTGGAAGCCCACGATAGGCCTTGAGCAAGGGCTTTTAAGGTCGATAGAGTATTTCAGCGAGCGGATTAACAACCCCAAAAACCCCGCCTGAATATTTTTTCTCATTGCGGGCAGAAGGCAACCTTTTTAAATTCATCTCCCTCTAACCCCCTCTCCCAAAGGGAGAGGGGGTTTAAATCTTCCTGATATGCCCCCTTCCAAAGCCTGACCGGCCGCCCTGACAAAAATTTATTTCCACCCTTCAGGAGGCGTAAGGGGGCAAATTTATTTGAAGATCACCTTTGCTTGACACCCGCTGTACCGGTGCTAAACTTATTCCCATGTTCCGGAAGATGATATTCGAAAGCGGGGCGATTAACCTCATGGTCGGGAAAAAGAACATGGTGTTCGGTTTTTTTTACCTCTTCTTTACCATGGTGCTTGCCATATATTTAAGCGGAAATGTTGAATGGGCGCTTACGGGCGGGCAAAAGGCCCTGCTTAACAGCGCCGTCCTCCAGGGCAATATCGATTCCGTCCTGAATATCGTTGTAGGCTATCTCGTCTGCCGGCTTCCGTTAGTCGAATGGCTCTCCAAGGCGGTGTCCCCGCTTATGATACTCGGCACGCTCTTCCATTCAGGGATGCTCTACCTCGCGGGTTTCGGCTTGCTCCCCTTTGCCTCGGCGCTCATCCCAGTAGGAGGCCTCCTTATCATCGCTGTAATGCTCCTTATGGGCATAGGGGTCTTAAGCCTAAGGGCCATCAAATGACGCCGTGCTACCGGTCTGTAGCGGTCTGGAGCGGATTGCAGAGGGTCATTCACTGGGTAGCGGCGTTCGCCGTGCTCCTCCTCATACCCCTCGGCCTTCTGCTCTATTTCAGGGAATACATAAACCTGCCGGATGAAAGCGGGGAACTCGTTATGGACATCCACGCTTCCATCGGCTTTGTCTTTGCCGCAGGGCTTTTGACCCGCATAATATACCTCTTTGCAGGCCCGCCCTCATCCCGCTTGGGCGATATCGTCCCTCACACGAAGGCCCAGTTCGCGCTCGCCAAGGAGACGATAGGATATTATTTAAAAGGCTTTAAAGGCAAAGTCCCGCTGTATTTCAGCCATAACCCTTTCGCTGGATTTGCGTATGCGGTCTATTTCATATTCGCCGTAACTCAGGTCGTAAGCGGCATGACCATGTTTTTGCTGCATGGTCTGGAGCATACGCACGATGCCCCAGACCATTCGCACAGCGCTCAGAATTCTCAAGCCTTCCCTGACTGGGCCTTAAGCCTCCACGACATGGGGGCTCTGGCGATAGCGCTCTTTGTGCTTGCTCACTTCACTGCCCTTGCCGTCCACGAGATAGCCGAACAGAGGGGGCTTGCTTCCAGCATGATAAGCGGGAACAAGTTCTTCTCGGACGAGGAGATAAAGGAGCTTGAGGCCGGGGTAAAGCATAAGACAGGCGGGGCCCGGTAGATTTGACTTTCCGTCCAAGCCGTGTGAAAATTAAAATAGGCTATTAAGTCAAGCCGAAAAGGAGGTTTTCTGTATGGCTGTTAAATTAGACCCCATAGCGGAATTCAGGGAAGACCACAGAAAGGTCCGTGACGGCATACTTGAGATAACGGACGCCCTTAAGGAGAAGGACGTACAGAAGGCGCGGGAGATACTCGGGCAGTTGAATGTGCTGGTGGGCCCCCACTTCAGGTATGAGGAAGAGCACCTGTACCCGGCGCTCAGGACTTTTCTCGGCGAATATGTCGATCAGCTCATTAAGGAGCATAATAACGTAATAGACACGGCAAAGGTCTGCGCTTCGCTTTTAAGCAGGGACAGCCTCACCGATAAGGAATCTGAAGAGGCGGCAAAGGCCGCGATGCAGCTCCTGATACATGTGAGCAACTGCGACGGGCTCGCCATACTTTCCGAGCGGCTCAGCTCAAAGGAGATGGACAGGCTCGCCGAGAGCTACGCCGAGGCACGGACGAAGGGCGTGCCGCTCCTTGAGTGGGCGGATACCATAAGGAAGAAGTAAGATGGAAGGGAAAAAGGACTTCAGGCTCTGCATCTTCCTCCACTCAGGCTCTTACGACAGGGTATATCAGGCCCTGTCGATCACCAATGTGGCGCTCGCCACAGGCTGGGAGGTCCACATCTTCTTCAGCTACGGCGCGCTAAAGAGGCTCGTCAAGGGGAAGACCGACGATGTCGTGATAGAGGGCGAGCCGGCCTATTTCAGGGACGAGATAGAGAAGAACCTCAAAAGGGGGACGCTCGACAGCATCAGCGAGATGCTCTCTACCGCGAAGAGGTTCGGCAAACTCAAGATATACGCCTGCACCGGCTCTATGGCTGTATTGAATATAGCGCGCAACGAGCTTATTGACCTCGTTGACTCCAGCATGGGGCTTGTCTCTTTCATGGAGCTCGTCAAAGGGGCTGATAAGGCGCTCTACATATAGTCCCCCGATGTTCCGGCCTTTGGTAAAGACAAAGTCCATATACGACCCGCCAACGAAAGACGACGGCCTAAGGGTTCTTGTCACGCGCTACTGGCCCAGAGGCGTTAAGAAAGAGGAGCAGGACTTCTGGCTTAGGGGAATGGGCCCGATCCCGGAGCTGATAAAGGCGTGGAAGTCCGGGGGCGATCACGTGGGGCGAGTTCGAGAGGAGCTGCCTATCAGGTTGCGGGAAAACGCAACCTGATAGGCAATCCATGGAAGGATTGCCAAATTACGAGACCGAAAAGTCGAGCAATTTGTAAGGATTGGACGGAGGCAGTCCGGCCAAATCGTGGCTGAAAAAGTCCAGGACGGACTTTTTCAGCATCCTGTCAGATGAGTCAGCGTCAGATGAGAAGAAGGCGGCCTTAAAGAGCCTTAAAGACCTCGTCAAAACCGCAAAGGGCAGGGATGTGACCCTTCTTTGCACATGCAGGGAGGAAGGCCGTTGTCACAGAAAGATAGTCAAAGAGGCGCGCAAGAGATAAGAAGAAGACCTCAGCGTAAAGAGTAAAGCCCTGCTCCTCTGCGAACCTTTTAATAGCCCGGCTGGTCTCTGTCGGATTTAGCTCAGGCCAAAATAAGAAAGGCCCAGGCATGTTGAAACCGCATGCCGGGGCCTTTCTTCATTAACCTTGTGAGATGGGGTGGAAGCTAAATTTTGCTTTTAGGCTGCCTTTTTTTCTCCCTCTATCTCGACTCTTACCTTCTTGGGAAGGGCCTCTGCCTTTGCGGGCATCATCAGCTCAAGGACTCCGTTCCTGTATGACGCATGCACATTGTTGGTATCAACGCCCTCGGGCAGGGTGATCGACCTCTCAAAGCCTCCAAAGGAGGTCTCGTGGAAGAGATATCCGCCTTTTTTCTCCTCCCAATCCGCCTTCCTCTCTCCCCTGATGGAAAGGACATTGCCGGCTATTGAGATATCCACGTTCTTGGGATCAACGCCCGGGATATCAGCGTGTACAACGAACTGGTTATCCTTCATGTAGCAGTCAAGCGTCGGATACCATTCGCCCCTGAATTCACGCTTGAAAAGACCTGTCGGGGTCAGGCTTCCGAAGACCCTTCTAAAGAAATCGTCCATGTCCTTCTGGATAGTGGCCAATTCCCTGAAAGGCTCCCATTTCCTTATATCTGTCATATACACCACCTCCGTAAAATACGGCTCTTTTCCACCTCATCCCTTTTCATTTTGTCCTATATAAATTATAGCCCGGATTATGATTATGTCAAGATAGGTTAGGCAAAAAAGATAGTAGAAACAGATGGTTAGAAGATTCTAAGCACTTTTAGCGGGTTTTTGTAAAACGGGAAAAAGGGGTTTCTAAGACAGGCTATCTGGAGAGGGTTACTCGGTTTCGTCCATCCTGCTTTGAGGCGTACATGGCCGAGTCAGCCTTCTTTATAAGCTCATCCCGTATCTCTTTAACGCTCCGGCCGGGGTTATTTTCGGATAGCGAGGCTATGCCTATAGAGCTTGTGATCTGCCCCTTTATCTTAACCGCCTTGCCGCCCGGGTACCGGCGTTCGAGGAATACGAAACCCTCTACGGTCTTTCTCAGCCCTTCCGCATACCCGGAGGCCTTATCCGCCGGGGTATCGGGCAGTATTATTATAAACTCATCCCCGCCGTAACGGGCGGCTGTGGAAGAAGGCGCCCCTTTAAGGCTCTCGAAGAGGATGGAGCCTACCTCGGTCAGGACGCGGCTTCCGGCCAGATGGCCGTGGGTGTCGTTCACTTCTTTAAACCTGTCGAGGTCGAGGAAAAGGAGGCTTAACGGGGCCTTCCTCCTTATCGCCCTCGCCACGTCCTTGGTGAACCTGTCGTAGAAGTACCTGTCGTTATACAGCCCGGTCAGGTTGTCCCTTATCGACAGCTCCCCGAACCTCTTTGCGTCAAGGGAGTTCTGTATAAGGGTTGAAGTATATTCAGCGAATATCTTCAGGAGCTGAAGGTCCGTCTGGTCGTAATCTATATGGTGTAAACGGTTTATAAGCTCGATTACGCCTATAGTCACGCCCTTTATCATTATAGGAGCGCAGACGATCGATTTTGTCTGGAATTTGGTTTTTTTGTCTATGGCTGAGTAGAAGTTGTCGTCCTCTTTGACCTTTTTGCTTATATAGGGCTTGCCGGAGGTGTAGGTCCTGCCTGCTATGCCGAGGTCTATGGGGAGGGTGGTTTCAACGAGGGTGCCCGAGCCTTTTCCGAAGCAGGCTACGAAATAGAGGAGGCCGGATTTTTTCTTGTCCTGGTTTAATACAGGGTCGTCGAGGAGTATGGAGCCTGATTCGGATGGCACGAACCTGTTTGCCCACGAGAGTATCTCCTTGAGCATATTCTTAAGGTCAACGCCCTCGGGCCTGTACTCGTCTTTTCTCTTCCTCTCGAGTATCTTATCAAGGATATGCTTTGGCGCGATGTTTATGCGCATTACCGGGCTCTCCTCCCTTTAAATCCCCCTCAAATCAAGCGGCAAAAAGGGGCCGCATAAGCCAAAAATATACAACAGGAACAGGGGCTTTACAAGGGATTTTAATAAAAGGAGGGGAGGCCTCTTTTCCCTTTGGGTGGATTCTATAATTTCCCCCTTTTCTAAAATAGGGTTGGGAGGATTACGGAAGGAGAGGGAGATTTAACAGTTGCGGAAAAACTCGAAGATTGTTCAGGCTGCTGAAAAAGCTCCAGATGCGAGGCCCCGATGAAATAGGGGAGCGAGGAATGAGGCGTAGTTAGCCACTACGCCGCAGTGAC
>JAUSLB010000190.1 GCA_030646655.1 Deltaproteobacteria bacterium
AAGTCGGCGAAAAACTCGGAAGGGCGGAGCTTTACAGGTACCTTAAGGCCTTCGGCTTCGGGGCCAAGACCGGGATAGACCTGCCGGGCGAGGCCGCGGGGTCTTTGAGGCGCCCTTCCGCATGGTCAAACGTGACGCTCCATACCGTCTCATTCGGGCAGGGCGTGTCCGTTACAGGCGTGCAATTGATAAGCGCCCTTTCAGCCATCTCGAACGGCGGTTTTTTGATGAAGCCTTACATAGTAAGGTCCGTCAAGGACCAAAGCGGGGCGATCGTGACTGAATCGAACCCTTTTATCGTAAGAAGGGTCATCTCCGAACAGACCGCGAAAAAAGTGACGAACATGCTCGTGGGGGTGACAAAGGACGGGGGCACCGGCCTTAACGCCGCTCTCGACGACTTCGAGGTGGCGGGAAAGACAGGCACGGCGCAAAAGCCTGATTTAAAGAACGGCGGCTATATGGACGGGGCGTTCGTCGCGTCTTTCTTCGGCTTTGTGCCGGCAAGAAGCCCGAGGCTTTCCATACTCGTTACGATCGACGAGCCTCGGGGCGAATACTACGGGGGCGCTGTAGCGGCCCCGGTATTTAAAGAGATAGCCCGGCAGAGCCTGTCGTACATGGGCGTATTCAGGCAACAATCCGGTCTCCCCAAGATAGAGCTCGCCAAGGCCGAGGCAGGGCGGTTCGATGAGGGCCCGTCTGAGGCGGCGGGAGGCGGGGAAAACCCGGCCGGGGTCCCTGACTTTACCGGCAAGACCGTAAGGGCTGTATTAAAGATGGCGCTGGAGAGGTCGATCGAGGTGAATGTGATAGGGGGCGGCAGGGCGGTCTCCCAGAGGCCCGCGCCCGGTCAATCGATGCCGGGCGGCAAAGGGCATGTAATAGTATCGTTCCGGTAGAAAATGCGTTTGAAAGTAGACGAAGTATGTGAGAAAATATCCTGTTGAAAAGACAGCCCTTGAAAAAGCCTCGAAAAGGCGGTAATAGCGCGCGATTTTTTGGACTTTTTGACCGTTTTTGCGACTTAAATTACATGAAAGGCCTCATTAATCTCTTATATTTAAAAAATGGTGATTAAAGACCTCATAACGGAGCTTGACTGCGAGCTCTTGGGAAGCCCTGAAGCTGAAGTTACGGGCATCTCTTACGACTCAAGGAAGGTTGAGGGAGGCTCCCTCTTTGCCGCTATCCCTGGCGAGCATGTTGACGGCCATGCCTTTATAAAGAATGCGGTCGATGCAGGGGCCACGGTAGTGCTCGCCGCGAGAAGATCGGATGTCACTGTGCCGCAGATAATCGTAAAGGACATAAGGGCGGCGCTCTCCAAGATCTCGGACGCCTTTTACGGCTCGCCTTCAAAGAGGATGACGGTTGTCGGCGTAACGGGCACGAACGGCAAGACCACTACCGCCTACCTCCTTGAATCGGTCTTTAAAGAGGCGGGGGTTATTCCGGGCGTTATCGGCACCGTAAACTACCGCTATAACGGGAAGGTCTTCGACGCGCCCAACACTACCCCGCAGGCCCCTGACCTGCACAGGATCTTAAAAGAGATGGCGGATAGCGGCGTGACCCACTGCGCTATCGAGGTCTCTTCGCATTCGCTTGAGCAGAAAAGGGTCGCTGACTGCGCGTTTTCCGCCGGGGTCTTTACGAACCTAACCCACGATCATCTCGATTACCATAAGACGATGGAGGAGTACTTCAGGTGCAAGTCTAAATTATTCAAGATGCTGAGGGACAGCGCCGGCATCTCTGTAATAAATACCGATGACGAATGGGGCAGGGTCTTAAAGAGGGACTACCCGGCATCCATCACCTATAGCCTTAAAAAGGGGGCCGATGTCCATCCGCTCGAATACTCGCTCCTCGACGGCGCCACGGAGGCGCTCGTCGTTACGCCAGCGGGCCTCGTCGAGGTCTCTTCCCACCTTGCCGGAGAGTACAACCTGCAGAATATACTCGCGGCGGTCTCGGTAGCCTATGGACTCGGCATAAGCCCTTCAGATATCGGGAAAGGGGTCAACTCGCTTGCGAGGGTGCCGGGCAGGTTAGAGAAGATCGAGGCTAACGGGCGGAAGAATTTCAGGGCCTACGTTGACTACGCGCACACAGGGGACGCCCTTGAGAGGGCGCTTGCGGCCCTAAGGAGGATCTCTTCAGGCAGGATCATAACCGTATTCGGCTGCGGCGGGAACAGGGACAGGCTAAAGAGGCCCAAGATGGGCGAGGTCTCGGCACGGCTCTCCAATATCTCGATTATCACCTCAGACAACCCGAGGGACGAGGACCCGCTCGAGATAATAAAAGAGGTCGAGGCAGGCATGAAGGGCGTTAAAAGACGCTCGCCTGAAGACACCGCCGTTGATAACGGCTATTTCGTCATACCGGAGCGGACCGAGGCCATAAGGAAGGCTGTCGCCATAGCAGGGGACGGGGATACCATACTCGTTGCCGGAAAAGGCCATGAGGATTATCAGATAGTGAAGGGCAGGAAGTCCCACTTCAATGACTTTGAGGAGCTGAACGCCGCGATAAAGGAATTCTGCAGGGCTGACGCGGTATAGGTGATAGATGGAGCTTAAACTTAAGGAAATAATCGAGGCCACGGGCGGACGCCTTGCAAAGGGCAGCGCTGAGGCCCTGATAAAGGGCGTTTCAACGGACTCAAGGAAGATAGCCGTGGGCGAGGCCTTCTTCGCCTTGAGGGGCCCGAGCTTCGACGGGCACAGCTTCGTAAGGGATGTGCTCTTCAAGGGCGCGGCTGCCGCGATAGTTGACAAGATGGAGTCCGCTCAGGGCCTGCAGCCGGGGGCGAATATCGTCCTCGTCGATGACGCCCTCTCAGCCCTCGGCAGGCTCGCGTCATATTACAGGGGGCTTTTTAATATCCCGTTCGTCGCGGTCAGCGGCAGCGCTGGCAAGACCACGACTAAAGAGATGATAGCCGCTATCTTAAGCAGGTCGAGGCCGGTATTAAAGACGGAGGGGAACAAGAATAATCTCATAGGCCTTCCTTTGACCCTGTTCGGGCTTGAGAAAAGGCACGAGGCCGCGGTAGTCGAGCTCGGCATAAGCGAGTTCTGGGAGATGGAAAGGCTTACGGATATATGCAGGCCTGATATAGCGGTATTGACGAATATCGGGAGGGGGCATTTAAAGACCCTTGGGACCCTCGAGGGCGTCGCCAAGGCAAAAGGGGCGCTGTTCGCCAAGCTCGGCCCCGGAGGCGTCAGGGCCGTAAACCTCGACGACCCGTGGGTGGTAAGGCTCGCGGACAAAGGCGGCAAGGCCGTCACCTACAGCGTCAAGAAAGATGCCGACGTTAGGGTGAGGGACTATTCGGTTGATGAGTCCTTCAAGGGCATGAGCGCGCTCTATGAAGTGAAGGGGAGCCTCGTGCCCGTCAGGTTCAGCACCCCGGCGCTTACAAACCTCCTTAACGGCGCG
>JAUSLB010000211.1 GCA_030646655.1 Deltaproteobacteria bacterium
TCAGGTAAATCTGAGCCCGCTCCCACGCTCCAAAAATTGTCTCTTAAAAAATTACAGCGGCCTTTCCTGTGAGGCCTGATTTTCCTGCTTCTCCCTGATGTTCTTGAGCCTTTCGAGTATCACCTCGGCCCTGTACTTATAATCCGTCGCCGCCTTATTGCCCGGGTCGAGCTCGAGGACCGTGTCCCACTCCTTTATGGCATACTCCATCTCCTCTGCCTGAAAATAATTTATCCCTGCCATAAGGTGCTTCTCGATAGCGTTGTCCCTCTGCCTCTGCGACCTTGCAAGGAGCTCATTCGTGTTCATGTAGGAGGGCACCTCCTTAAGTACCGCGTTGAACTCCTCTATGGCCTTGCCGTAGGCCTTTGAGTCGAAGTAGAGTTTCCCCTTCATGTAGTGGAGGTTGGCGTTGTACTCGGGGTCTTCCTTTTCCTTCGCCTGCTGCTTTCTCTTGTTCTTAAGCCTTTCGTCGATATTGCCGTCCCTCATTGATTCCATCAGGTCTGCAAGCCTGTTCCGGGCGAGCGTGTTGGACGGGTTATATCTAAGGGAGGCGCCGTATTCGGCTATGGCCTTCTGGTAGATGCCCGCCTTCTCGTAATCCTCGCCCAGATCCATGTGCCTCCTCGCTATCTGAAGCGACACCGTATTTATGTCATAGAGGAGCTTGCGGGCGGACTTATAGTCCCGGTTCTCAGGCCTGACCTCAAGCGCCTTTAGCCGTGCCTCGAAGAGCAGTCCGTTTTCGTAAAGGACGAGCGCCCTCTCGTACTCGCCCCCTTGTATGTACCTCGCGGACATCTGCACGCAGCCTGTAAAGAGCACGGCGGAGAGTATGAGCGCGGACCTATAATACAACGCCTTCCCTTTCAAGTTCAGTAACGACCCTGTAAACGATATCCTCTACCTCCTCGTCCCACCCACCTTTAAGCCCGAGGACATTGTAGACGGTGACGGGCTTATCTATCCCCTTTATGCTGACCCCGGGCCTCTCCTCGGCTATGATATTATCCTTTAAGGATTTATAGACAGCCTCGCTTACGAGTATGTCGCCCGCCTTCGCCAGATCCGTAAGCCTCGAGGCGATGTTCACGGCGTCGCCCACGGCCGTATACTCCATCCTCACCTGCGAGCCCATGTTCCCCACTATCACCTCGCCGGAATTTATCCCTATGCCCATCTGAAGCGGTATGAGCCCCTGCATGCGGCGCACCTGATTTATATCCTCTATCGCGAGCTTTACCGCCACCGCGGACTTTATCCCCTGCTCGAGGTGGATGCTGGTCTTGATAGGCGAGCCGAATACGCTCATTACCGCGTCCCCGATGAACTTATCGATAGTCCCCTCGAAGCGGAAGATTATCTCCGTAACAAGGGTGAAATACCTGTTCAGGATCTCTACTATGGCCTCCGGCTCCATGCTCCTCGATATGGCCGTAAAGCCCCTTATGTCCGCGAACAGGACCGTGACATCCCGCCTTTCGCCCCCGAGCCTTATGCTTTCGGGGTCTTTGAATATCTCGTCGGCCACATGGGAGCTCACGTACCTGTTGAAGACGCCTTTCAAAATCTCCTTCTTTTTAAGCTCGGAGGCCATCCTGTTAAAGGAGCTTACGAGGTCCCCGATCTCGTCCTTGCTTATCTCCGGGATCCTGTAGTCGAAGTTCCCGAGGGCTATCTCCTTCGTGCCCTTAAAGAGCCTGAATATGGGCCTTAGGAGCGTCGAGGAAAGCGGGATGGAAAGCAGAGAGACCACCACTACGGCGATTATGCCTATTACGGTCACCCTCGTGACCGCTATGCGCACCCTCTCCTGAATGAACTTGTTGGAAAAAGAGATGACGGTGTAGCCGACCGTCGTGCCCTGAAAGACAATGGGCGAGGCGAATGTTATAACCCCGTCGGAGTCCCGCACGAGCCACGGGGGCTCGCCGGATGAGGCGGACGCGGCCTGAATGAGCGTCCTTCCGCCGAACTCCGTGCCTGCCTTGCTCGCGTCGTCGTGGGCCTCTATGAGGAAGTTATCGTTGAGGATGTAGGCCTCGCTTATGCCCGGGTATTTGAGGATATTCTGTATGAGGAGGTTCGTGGCGAGGCTGTCTTTCTGCATGAAGGGGATCTTGCTGTTGCTTGCGAACTCGTGGGTGATGGTGCCAGCCATCGAGCGCATCTGGGCCTCAAGCGAAGATCTCTGGTGGGCTATGAGTATGAAACCGATGGAGAAGGTCGTGATGAAAAGAAGCACTGAGAGTATGAGGGCTAATTTTATCTTGATGCCTATTTTCACGGCCCGTCTTCCCCTTTTTTAAGATCACGCAGAGATCCCGGCTACAAAGGATTTAAACCACTAAATTATATTACTAAAAACCGGTATTGTGAAGCAGGTTGCAAGGTTTAATCCTGCAACTTATGCTGCCGGGTTTTCTTCAATAAAAATGAGGGACTTAAAAACATACGTGCTAAGTTATAAGACTGGAAAATTAAATCTCGGAGAGGACAAGGATTAAAAAAAATTAAAGGTGAAAATAGCGGCTGAATAAAGGCGATTCCGGCCTGTAAAGGGCTTGGGCGCGCGGGCTTCCGTATGAGCTTTGCGCGTGGAGTCTCTCTTTTTTCCCCGGTATTTATTCCGGGGCTCTTTACGGCAAGCTTCACCTTCTTTTAAAAAAATGCCGGAGGGCGCCGTAAGCCGGATCCTGTCTCCCTTTTAAAAGGGATGGCGGCCATTCGTCTTGGCGCGCCGTTGCCGGCGCGCTCGAGCAGCCAACCCGTTCCGCCTTTCCGTAAGGAAAAAGGACGGGCAGTCCTTCAAGCGGAACCTATTCGGCCTTGCACCGGGAGGGGGTTACCAAGCCCTGCCGGTCGCCCGGCAGGCTGGTGGGCTATTACCCCGCCTTTTCACCCTTACCCTGAATTTTACTTCAGGGCGGTATCTTTTCTGTGGCCCTTTCCCTGGGGTCGCCCCCGGTCGCCGTTAGCGACCTCCCTGCCCTTTGGTGTCCGGACTTTCCTCTGCCTTTAGGCAGCGGCCGCCCGGCGTCCTCCGGTTTTTAAATTTTCAAGAGTCCTTATGCCCGTCTATAGCCTCGTTCGCAAGCGAATCGGCCGTTGAGTTATCGTCCCTATAGACGTGCGAAATTTTAAATTCTTTAAAGCTGTTTAACAGCTCGACGGCTTTCTCATAAAACGGCCTTAGCTCCGGGCTTTTGACCCTGTACTCGCCTTTAAGCTGCTTTACGAGAAGCTCGGAATCTGACAATACCTTTATCGAATCTATCCCGAGCGAGTGCGCCTCTTTTAGCCCCATTACAAGGGCCTGATACTCAGCCCCGTTATTGGTCGTAATACCCAAGTATTTCTTGAGCCTCTTTACTACCCTGTCCCCGGGGTCCCTTATGACCGCGCCTGCGCCGGCCCTTCCGGGGTTGCCCCTCGATGCGCCGTCAACATTAAGGGTAAACGCCCCTTTCACGGCGGCTTTCCTGATATCCTCAAAAAGGTCTTTATGGGCGGCGCCTTTACTGACTAAACTTTTTAATATCGCCCTTGCGTCCTCTTCGGTTATGCCCAGCTTATCTATTGTCTTTGGGATGTCGAGTGTTTTAGAGAGTTCTTCCAGAAACCTGTCAACAAGAAGAGAGCGCCGGGCCGAGGGCATGGGCTTAGACGGCCTCTAAGTGGTCCTGATCCTCAGCGTAAAGGATGCGGTGGCAGTGAGGGCATGAGATAAGCTCCTCCGTCCCCCTTTTTAGCTGGATATATACCTGAGGGGGTATGTGTATGAAGCAGCCCTGGCATGTCTCGCTCTTTACGGCTACAAGCCCTACCCCGCCCCTCTTGGCCTTTACCGTCTCGTATCTTTTCAATACCTCGGGCCTTATCTCTTTCTTGACCGAGTCCCTTGAGGCAAGCTTCTTCTCTATCTCCTCTTTCCAGCCCGCCTTTTTTTCCTCAAGCTCTTCGGTGAGCCTCTTTAGCTCGGATTCTTTTTCGTTAAGCTTCGATCCCTTTGCCTCAAGGGCGGATTTTTTCTCTTCGAGCTTTGAGCTTAGCGAGTTTTTCTCCTGCTCACTCTGCTTTTTCGCCTTGTTGGCGGCGTTTATCCCTTTTGTAAGGGCGTTCAGCTCCCTTTCGTTCTTTATCTCGTTGAGCCTCTTCTCATCCTTTGCGACCTTCTCCGAGCTCTCCCTTATCTTCTCATCAAGGGCCTTTATCTGGCCCTTCAATTCCTCGGCATCCAAGCCGGCCGCTGAGACGGCCTCTTTCTCGGCGCCTATCTCGGCGGTTACGGAGCCGATATCTTTTATATACCTCTTCTCTTCCTCTTCGATCGCCTTTACATCAAGGTCTATCCTCTGTATCTGCTCTAGAACCTTAATAGACTTGCGCAAAAAAACCTCCGTGCTACTCCGGGCTTAAAGCCCCTTAAATGGTGGGCCCACCTGGACTCGAACCAGGGACCGACCGGTTATGAGCCGGTGGCTCTTCCAACTGAGCTATGGGCCCTGCTAAAGCGAAACAGCTAAAAAAACCGGTTTTAGGCCGGCCCATTCAGCCAGTGGCATTGATAGAGATTACCGAACTCCTGTCATTTTATCCATTTTATGAAATCAAGGCATGCTTTGTCAAGCCGTTTTAAGTTTTTCTAAAGGAAAAAGGCTCCAAGTCCAAAGCTTCTTGACAAAAGCCTCATAGGGGATAGAGCGTTTAATTGAGGGATATTGCCAAAAATTTTCTTTATTCCCGCTCAGAACCTGAACCTCGGCTTACCGTCAGATTATACCTTAAAACCCGCATAGGCTGGAGCCCGAAGCAGGATTTTAATAACAATGAACCTCCCCGCAGCAAGCTGCGAGGTATCGAAGTCCACTATGTTGAAAAAGTCTCGAAGCAAGCTTCGGGGAATTGAACCCTCAGTGAGGGATTAAATTAAATTACGGGCTGAATATGGCAGGCGGCCTCCAAAAAAAGATGCTGATCGCAGACGACGATGAGCCGTTAAGGCGCTTCTATCAGGGCGTCCTTACTGAGACGGTCCATGCCGCATCATACAGGTTCAGGGGAAGGGAGGCGAACAGGAGGTTTGAGCGGAGGTTCTGCTGGAACGAAGACTGCCTTATCAAGGGGGGTTCGTTAAACCCGAGGCCTTTCGCCTCAACAGCCGATATCTCAAGGAAAGGGATAAGGATAAGGTATCTCGGCACCCCCATTAGCCCCGGCTTGACCGTCCTCATAACCGTCAAATGCCTTGATGTCAAAAGCTACGCGAGGATCATCTGGTCAAAGGCGGTAAACGGCTCCGAATCATTCTCCGGGCTCAGGCTCTCGGACCCGATACCGTCTTACTATCAGGCTGTTTTTCAACAGCCTGATAAAGCAATCCACGGATGGATTGCCAAATTGCGAGACTAAAAAAGTCGAGTAATTTGTAAGATTTGGCGGATTCACTCCGGCCAAATCGTGGTTGAAAAAGTCTAAGGACGGACTTTTTCAACATCTTACTCGATATCGGCGGTAATGCGGTCAAGGCCCTTTATCCCGCCCTTAATAAGCTCCAAGAGGCGATAGGTTATCTGGGGCGCGACGGCGCGAGAGGGCTCGCCTCCATAGCAGACTGGCGGAGGCTGTATTTTTTGATCTTGCGGTCAAGGCGCGGCAGCGTCGTGCCGAGGAGTATCGCGGCCTTGCTCTTGTTCCAGCCCGTGTATTCGAGGGCCTTTTGTATGTGCGCCCTTTCGATGTCGTTGAGGGTTGCGGGTTGCCAGTCTTTATATGCCTTAGCCTCTGGAACGAACGGAGAGCCCGGGAGGTAGATATCGATTAGCACGTCGCCCTTGGCAAGGAGCACACCCCTCGTTATCACGTTCTCAAGCTCCCGGACGTTGCCCGGCCACGGGTAGTTCATAAAAGAGTCCATCACCTTCTCAGGCACTTTCCTGACGTTCTTATGTATCTCCCTGTTCGCCTTCTCAAGGAGATGGCTTACGAGCGGCGGTATATCCTCTTTCCTCTCCCTTAGCGGCGGCACATCTATGGTAATCACCTTAAGCCTGTAGTAGAGGTCTTCCCTGAAGGCCCCCCTCGCGGTCAGCTCCTGAAGGTCTTTGTTGGTGGCGGTTATCACCCTCACATCCGTCTTTATGACTTCGTTGCCGCCGACCCTCTCAAAGCTCCTCTCCTGCAACACCCTCAGAAGCTTTACCTGCAACGACTGGCTCATCTCCCCTATCTCGTCGAGGAATATCGTCCCGCCGCTTGCCGCCTCGAACTTGCCCTCTTTCCTGAATATCGCGCCGGTGAACGCGCCCTTCTCGTGGCCGAAGAGCTCGCTTTCAAGCAGGGTTTCAACGAGCGCGGAGCAGTTGATCCCTGTAAAGGGCCTGTCTTTCCCTGTCCCGTTATAGTGTATCGCCCTTGCTATAAGCTCCTTGCCTGTGCCGCTCTCCCCCTGTATAAGGACGGTGACCTTGCTCTGAGAGGCTATCCCTATGGTCTTAAATATCTCCTCCATCCCCCTGCTTTTCCCTATTATGGTATCTACCTTATATTCCTTGTAAACATCCGCGAGGAGGTCTTTCAGCCTGTTATGCAGCTCTAAGTTCTGGAAGGCCTTTTTTACCGCGAACTCGAGCTCAGGGATATTCACTGGCTTTGATATGCAGTCAAACGCCCCTTTCTTTATCGCCTCAACCGTAGTCTCCATGTCCTGATACGCCGAGGTGATTATCACATAGGCGTTTTCATTTAAATTCCTAAGCCGCTCCAAGAGCTTGAGGCCTTCCATATCGGGCAACTTAACATCGAGTATGACGATATTGGGGGATTCCGCCTCGAAGGCCTTCAACCCCTCCCGGCCGCTTTGGCATTTAATCACGTTGAAGGCTGCGCCCAGGCGGGCCTCCAAAAGGCTGCTGAAAGCGGTATCTTCGTCTATTACGAGTATCTTTTTCATACCTGACCCCCCAATATTAATATTATAGCCTAAATTATCCTTATGATACCTTTCCTAAGAAAAGAGAAAGGGGTTGAATTTATCAGTATTTCTGATAAATTAGTGCTTCCATTCATACAGGAGCGATATGGCGAAAGACCTTTTATTCGAAATAGGCACTGAGGAGATACCGGCAGGGTTTGTGCCAAAGGCGCTTTCCTCCCTCGAGGGCTTTTTAAGGAAAAACCTTGAGGCCAGGCGTCTGTCGTTCGGTTCAATAAGGACGCTGGGCACCCCGAGGAGGCTTGCCCTTATGGTCGAAGACCTTGCAGAAAGGCAGCCTGACGCGAAGATAGAGGTAAGGGGGCCGCAGAAAAAGGCGGCCTTTGACGGTAAAGGCAACCCGACAGGCGCGCTGACCGGCTTTGCCAGGGCGCA
>JAUSLB010000058.1 GCA_030646655.1 Deltaproteobacteria bacterium
ACTTTTCAATTCTTGCAATTTGGCAATCCATCCATGGATTGTATTAGCAGGCTGTTTTTCAACAGCCTGCTAATACCCCGCGGCTTGCCTCGCTTTTATAAAAAGGCCTTTTTGCGTGCTGCCGCGCGCCTCGGTCCATTGCTCCGCTCGGCTTCGAGCTCTCCCCTCCAATGGAACTGAAGCCCGGTCGCCCTCTCTCCCTTATCCCTGCGCAATACCCCTGGTATTCTGTAAAAACAATACAAAAGAGTTGTTCGCAATTGAATTGGAGGGCTTTCAGATACCCCGCGGCTTGCCGCGGGGTATCTCATTTGAAAAAATTAAAAATAGGGCGGGGGTAGAATAAATAAAATCTTTTTCCGTTGTAAAACACGGAGATAAAAAATCAGGGGTAGAAATAAAACAGCATAGGGTAAGAAGGCACAAACGCGGAGGTGGCATATGGAGATCGAAACAATCGCTTCACGCTTTAACAGCAGGAGCCGGGCCGCGCACAAGAGGAACAGTAGTGTGCTCTTAAGAGAGCCGGAGAGATGCGCCGAGTGCAACAAGGTGTTCATAAGCCTGTATCCGCTAAGGGCCTGCGCTGACCACGAAGGGCTGGAGGAGATATGAAACCCACAGGGCCTTAGCTCCGCCCTTACGCTTAAACACAAAAGTTACATGGTTCGAGGTTTAAATGTGGCGATCGATTGGCAGGGGGTAAAAAAGGATTTTGAGTCGGGCGGTATCATAAAAGAACTTTCAGAGAAATTCAGATGCAGCGAGAGCGCTATAAGGAAACGGGCAAAGAAAGAGAAATGGAAAAAGGGCGAAAAGAGGGCTGCCGGAAGGCCGGAGAAAGAGGAAGCCTCCTGCATGCCCGAAGAGGTGCTCGATGACCACAGGAGCCTCTGGAAGGGCGTCAAGAAAAGGCTCGTAAAGGGGCTGCACAACAACGACGCCAAGCTCGGGCTTGAGGAGCTTAAGGTGGCGAAGATAGCAGGGGAGGTCCTCTCAAACGTGATAAAGGGCGAAAGGCAGGCGTGGGGGCTTGAAATACTCGGGAACGATGACGCAGAGGAAATTGCAAAAGAGATGGCACGCTCTACGCTACCAGAGGGAGCAGATGAGGCTGATGACGGAAAATAAGCGCTTCGCCGTCGTGCCCGCAGGCAGGAGGAGCGGCAAAACGGAGCTCGCCAAAAGAAAGCTCGTAATGGAGCTTCCCAAAAAAAAGCCATGGTCCGATGCGCGCTACTTCGCCGCCGCGCCGACGAGGGACCAGGCCAAAAGGATCTTCTGGAAGGATATAAAGGCTCTCACCCCGGGAAAATGGGTCAAAAAAGTATTTGAGACGGACCTGTGCATTACGACCGTTTTCGGAAGCGAGCTTTGGGTGGCCGGGCTTGATAAGCCGCAAAGGATAGAGGGCACGCCTTGGGACGGAGGGGTGCTTGACGAGTACGCGAACATGAGGCCCACGGCATGGAGCGAGAACATAAGGCCCGCGCTCTCGGACAGAGGCGGCTGGTGCTGGTTCATAGGCGTTCCGGAGGGGCTGAATCATTACAAAGACCTTTTCGATTACGCAAGCTCAGGCGCTGACCCTGACTGGGGGGCTTACACCTGGAAGTCCTCTGAGATACTCCCTGCGGATGAACTTGAGTCCGCAAGGAGGGTGCTGGACCAGAGGACATTCAGGCAGGAATACGAGGCAAGCTTCGAGGGCGCTGCTGGAAGGATTTACTACGCATATGACCCGAAGAGGCATGAAAACGGGCCGATAAGGGCTATCCCGACTCTACCGGTGCTTATATGCTGCGATTTTAACGTGGACCCATGCGTATGGGAAGTGGCGCAGACAGACGGCAGGACAGTATGGGTGATCGATGAGATTCTCCTTAGAAATACCAATACCGTAGAGATGGGTAAAGAGGCGCTTTCAAGGTACGGCGGGCATAAGGCGGGGGCCATTATCTACGGGGATGCCGCGGGCATGAACAGGTCTACGGCGGGCAAAAGCGACTACGCCCTCCTTTATGAGCTCGGGTTCAGGGACCAGCGGATAAAGAAGGCTAACCCGAACGTGAAAGACCGGATCAATGCGCTTAACGCGATGCTTGAGAATACCGCTGGGGAGGCCCGGCTCTTCCATCACCCGAGGTGCACGGCCTTAAGGAAGGATTTTGAGGCGGTTGAATGGAGGGAGGGAGGGAGGGACATAAACAAGTCCAACCCGCTCCTTACGCACGCTACAGACGCGCTCGGGTACTTCATGGAGTACGAGTTCCCTCTAAGGGCGGTCAGGTTCGATCCCGGAAAGAGGTTTTATAAATGACCCTGAAAGGCGAGGCAGAATGACAAGAGAAGAGCTTGCTTCCACGCACCCTTTATACGCTGAGTTCATAGACGAGTGGAGGTTCTACATACGCTCGTATTTCGGCGGGAAGATGTACAGGGAGGGGGATTATCTTCTCCAGCACCCGTTCGAAAGCTCCGCTAATTACAGGCGGAGAAAGGCCATAAGCTATTACTACAACTACTGCGGCCCTGTAGTCGATATATTCGTATCGCATCTTTTCAGGAAAGACGCTCAGAGGAACTTCGGCTCCCTTGCCATTGATCCTCTGTTCAACGGCTTCCTTAAGGACGCGGACCTCGACGGGAACTCATTCAGGCACTTCATGCGGGAGGCCCAGAGGTTCGCGTCCATCTACGGGAGGGTGTCGATAATAGTCGATAAGCCGCGCGCGCTCGCCTCCACAAAGGCCGAGGCGGAGGAGGCCGGGATAAGGCCGTATGTAACGCTTGTTACCCCGGAGAACCTGCTTGACTGGTCGTATGCGCGCATGCCCTTTTCAGGCCGCCCAGCACTCGACAGCGTAAAAATAAAAGAGTCGGAGGATACCTGCCGCGTCTGGACAAGGGACGGATGGGAGCTATGGAGGTCAAAGAGGGACTCTGAGGCAAGCCTTATAGATTCGGGGTGGCACGGGCTGAATGAAGTGCCGATGGTGAATTTATATAACAAGCAGTCCGGCATAAGGATGGCAGGCATCTCCGATATACAGGACATAGCTGACATAAACAAGAACATATATTACCTATGCTCGGACGCCAAAGAGATTATCGAGAACACAGCCTTCCCGATGCTCGCGATCCCTTTTTCCAAGGGCGAAGGCATGGAAGAGAGGGAAGTGGGGCCGAGGAATATCCTGCAGTTCGACCCGGCCGAGCCCAATTCAAAGCCTTACTGGCTGGAGGCCCCGCATTCTTCGCTTACTGAGATCCGCGAATGGGTTAGACACGACATAACCGAGATCTACCGGATAGCGAAGATGGGCGGGATAAAGGCCACTGAGGATTCGGGGAGGGTAAGGTCAGGGGCCGCGCTCGAGCTCGAATACCAGCAGCTCTACTCTACGTTAAGCGAGAAGGCGGACAACATAGAGCAGGCTGAAGCGCAGGTATTGAAGCTCTGGGCGAAATGGGAGGGGAAGAATTTTGACGGTGTTATAGACTACCCCGATGATTTTTCTCTAAAGGACATAGACAGGGACTTGAAAAACGCCATACAGGCCCAGTCGGCCCGGGTCGATTCGGTAACATTCAAAAAGGAGCTTCAAAAAAAGATAGCCCTTTCAGTCCTCCCCAAGCTTGATGAGGAGACAAAGGCGCGGATAAGCGGCGAGATAGCCGGCAGCAACGGGATTTAGGTGCCTGAATGCAGGGAGATCATATAAACAGAAAGGC
>JAUSLB010000238.1 GCA_030646655.1 Deltaproteobacteria bacterium
CTTCGACATAGCGGTAAAGGAGGGGTGGAAGTTCCCTGAGGGGTGGCACGGCTTTTCCCAGCACTCCTATGAGATGCTGCCGCTGCCCACAAAGCATTTGAACGCCGTAGAGGTGCTTAAATTCAGGGACAACGCCTTCCATAAGTATTTCGAGGCCACTAAATAATTAAAGATGATAGAGGGGAAGTTCGGCAGAGATGTAAGGGAGCACGTGCAGGAGATGACAAAGACGAGGCTGAAGAGGAAGGTTCTGGAGGACGCGCCATGATGGATTTCTCCATATTCCTGCCCACCAAAGGCCGAGTGCCGCTCGCCGGTAGGCTCCTTAGAAGCCTCATCGGGACGGCCTCGAATATAGAGGACATAGAGGTCATGCTCTACCTTGATGAAGGCGACCTCCCCAGCCGCGCTATTTCCGTGCCGGGCGTCAACATAAAAAAGCTCGTAAGGCCGCCCGGCTCGCCGATGGGGAGCATATTCAAGGAATGCTTAAGCGCCTCAGCGGGCAGATATATAATGCTCATGAACGACGACGCCGTATTTAAGGCCCGCGCATGGGACAGGTCGATAATGAGCGTTTTCAAAAGATTCCCGGACAGGGTTGCTCTCGTTTACGGCAACGACCTCGATCAGGGGCGCTCTGTCCCCACCTTCCCGTGCTTATCGAGAACGGCGTGCGATATCATGGGCGGGGTCTGCCCGGCGTCTTTCAAAAACCTCCATATAGAATCCCACCTCTTCGATATATTTAAGGAGCTAAAGAAGCTCGGGCACGACAGGGTTATTTATTTAAAGGACGTAGTCATCGAGCATATGCATTATACGCTCGGGAAATCACCGGAAGACGAGACCTGCATGAAAAAAGACCCTCTTTCAGACCAGCTCCTCTTTATAGAGCTCGATGAGCTTAGAAGGCATAAGGCAGGATTGCTCGCAAGGCATATCGAAAGTATGACCCCGGAGATTAATATAGGGCCCGAAGGGGAGGATACGGGAAAAAGGATAAATATGGCGGATGAAGAAAATTCCAAAGACGATCGCGGGCCCCTCCTTGAGGTCATTTCTTTAAAGCCGTTGCCCATTCCGGCGAGCCCGGATATTAAGATAAGCGTTGCTCAGGGTGCGGGAGGCCTTTTTGCCGCCTACAACCGGGGCGCAAGACGGTCCAAGGCAAAATACGTCCTTTTTATAAACAGGGGGATAGAGTTCGAGCCGCACATGTATGAGGTTGTCTTAAAGACGGCCTCGGAAGAAGACGCCGGGGTCTTGGGGTTTAAGCATTTAAACCCTGCAAACGGGAGGGTCGTCCACGCCGGGTTATGCTTTTACAGGAATAACGGCGAGCTAAAACATAGCTTTTTATACAGGGGCTTGAGCACAAAGGCCCCGCAGGTAAATAGATCGAGGGAGCTTCAGGCCCTGAGCGCCGATTTCCTGCTGGTAAAGAGGGAGGCGTTCGCAGAGGCAGGGGGGTTTGACGAATCGCTGGGGCCCCTATCCGCAATAGACTTTTGCTTAAAGGTAAGGGGGCTCGGGATGAAGGTGGCATACTCGCCCAAGCCGGAAGTTTTCAATCCGGAGGTCTTAGAGGCGTCGATTAAAAGCCTTTCGCCTGTTGAGGAGAAATGGGGCGCGTGGATAGAGTGCGACCTCGAAAGGCTCCTTAGGGAGGACGGGCTCAGGCTAAAGAGGCTCGGGGAAAGGGAGTTCTCCGCAGTGCCTTTGAACGGATAAGGTCATTTTGCCTTCGCCCGTTTATGTCCTCTACTATGGCTATAAAGGCGAAAGGAGGAACCGGGGGTGAAACGGGTACGATGGATGATCAAGGGGGAAAGTACGGCGGTAAGCTGGAATTATTACAGATAATTGCAGGGTAAATGTAAAGGCCGTAAATGCCTTGTCTTAAAATTTTTCAGCCCCGGCCTCCTTGCGAGCCCGGTTGTAATGGTTTATCTTGACACTAAAAAAAAAACTTGCGATAATCTGAGAGCACCGTTTTTTTGTGCTTTTCCTGAAGACGAAATTGCTGTTTCAACCCTGCGGATATCTTATCGGCCTTTGGGCTTAGCTCGAAGGCCGATATTACTTTGGATGCAAACCTGAAATAAAATAGGAATACCGGCCGCAGAAACCAGCTGACGGCCTGTTGCCCCTATCTGCCGCGCTATTTAAGGAAGAGCCTATCCGGTGACATGGACGACGACGAAGTTGTTGTAGAAATCCTTTCCTCAGGCCTCGACATGCCTGAAAGCCCCTCTTGTCAATTAGGAGGAAATACCCCGCAGGCCCCTGTTCCGGAGGGCTTATGATCTTCCAGCCCCTTGGACTGGCGTTCCTTTCGATATTCTTATTCCTTTTTACCGCGGCGATAACGCCGCTCCTTAAAGGGCGCCCGCATGCCCTTGTGAAGGTCTCTTTTTCGCTCGCTGCGCTCTCGTCCTTTATAGCCCTTCTAGGGGGCTTTCTTGCCGTAAATAACGGGGCCTCGGATGCGATGGTCCTCCCCATCGGGCTGCCGGACCTTCCGTTCTATTTAAGGCTCGATCCCCTCTCAGGCTTTTTCGTGACGGTCATAGCGCTTCTCGGCCTCTTCGTATCGGTCTACTCCATCGGCTATGTGAAGGGGTTTATAGGGCAGAGGTCGATCGCTCCCCTCGTCGTATTCTACTGCCTCTTCATGGCGGGGATGCTGATGGTGCTCCTGTCCGACGACGCCTACTCCTTCATGGTCTCGTGGGAGCTGATGGCGGCATCCTCTTATTTCCTCGTGGTCTTCGAGGACGAGCACGCTTCCAACAGGAGGGCTGCTTTCATATACCTCCTGATAGCCCATGTGGGCGCCGTACTTATACTGCTCTCATTCGGCGTTATGGCAGGTTTCGCGTCGGGCGTTGAGGTCTTTAGCGGGTACACCTTCTCAGCCATGCGCTCTTCCGCCATAACCCCTGCGTGGGCGAGCATAGCCTTCCTCCTCGCATTTTTCGGTTTCGCGGCAAAGGCCGGCGTAATACCCCTGCATGTATGGCTCCCTGAGGCGCACCCTGCGGCGCCGAGCAATGTCTCCGCCCTTATGAGCGGGGTCATGCTTAAGACAGCCATATACGGGATCATAAGGGTGTCCTTCGATCTCCTTCATGTTTCAGCCTGGTGGTGGGGAGGGCTTGTGCTGGTATTGGGCCTCGTCTCGGCGGTAATGGGCATCCTGTTCGCCCTGATGCAGGTTGACTTGAAAAGGCTCCTTGCCTATTCCTCCGTCGAGAATATCGGGATAATACTCGTATGCCTCGGGCTGTCGATGATATTCGCGTCTTTCAATATGGGGGTGCTCTCCGCGCTCGCGCTCGTCGCAGGGCTTTATCATGTCCTTAACCACGCGATGTTCAAGGGGCTCCTTTTTATGGGCGCCGGCGCGGTGCTGCACGCAACGCACGAGCGGAACATGGAAAGGATGGGAGGCCTCATACACAGGATGAAGTGGACCGCGCCGCTGTTTTTGGTCGGCTGCCTGTCCATCTCGGCCCTGCCGCCCTTTAACGGTTTTATATCCGAGTGGCTCATATTCCAGACATTCCTATTGTCGCCCTTGCTCCCAAGCCCGATACTCAACCTCTTAATACCGCTCGGGGCCGCGGTATTGGCTTTGACAGCCGCGCTTGCCGCCCGCTGTTTTGTAAAGGTATATGGGGTGGTCTTCCTCGGGCACTGGAGGGGAGGGCACCAGCACTCAGGGGCCCACGCCCACGACGCGGGCCTTTCCATGCGTATAGGGATGCTTGCGGCCGCGCTCTCCTGCCTCGCCCTCGGGGTATTGCCGTCTTTCGTGATCAGCTGGCTCGATATCATCCCGCAGACCCTTGTGGGGGGCACGATCGGACAGTCCGCCCATGCCTTCGGCTGGCTCTGGCTTACGCCTGTCGCGGCGGAGAGGGCGTCGTATTCAGCGCCTATCGTATTCCTCGGCATCTCGGTCGTTATAGCGGTCGTATATATTATCTTCCACGCCCGGAAGACCTCTATCAGGAGGGTGCCCATCTGGGACTGCGGCTTTGAGAAGCTCACCAGCAGGATGCAGTACAACTCGACCTCGTTCGCCATGCCCTTAAGGAGGATCTTCGGTTTTCTCTTCGGCATTAAAGAGACGTCGAGGGCCGTGGGGAGCCAAACCGTCTCCCCGATGTTCAGGGACAGGTATATCTATCACCTTAAGATGAGGGACAGGTTCTGGTACGGGCTATATAAGCCCATATCCGACGCGTCATTCTGGTTCGCAAGGAGGGTAGGGAGGCTCCAGCACGGCAGGATCCAGATAGACCTCCTTTATTCGTTCTTAACGCTCATAGTATTGCTGGTATTCTCATGATAAACGCGTATCCGCTCTTTATAGAGGGCGTTCAGGTGATCATAGTGCTTCTCGGCGCGCCTTTGATGGTCGGCTGGGTGAGGGCGCTTAAGTGCTGGTTTCAGGGCCGCGCGTCGGCAGGGTTATTCCAGCCGTACAGGGACTTATCGAAGCTCCTTATAAAGGACGTCGTTCTGGCGGAGAACGCCTCATGGATATTCAGGTTCGCGCCTTACGCGGTATTCGGCTCTACCCTTATGGCAGGCGCGATAATCCCGATAATATCGGTTGACCTTCCGCTTGCGGCCACAGCCGATATAATCGCGCTCGTCGCGCTCTTTACCATAGCCCGCGTCTTTACCGCGCTTGCGGGCATGGACATCGGCACGGCCTTCGGCGGCATGGGCTCGAGCAGGGAGATGATGGTGGCCTCGTTAGCCGAGCCTGCCATGCTCATGTCCGTATTTACCGTATCGCTCGTGAGCCACTCTACATCCTTATCCCACATGGCGCATACGATTATCGAGGGCTCCCTGATGCTCAGGCCTTCTTTGGCCTTCGCGCTCCTCGCCTTCATCTTGATAGCCATAGCCGAGACAGGCAGGATCCCCGTGGATAACCCGGCAACGCACCTTGAGCTCACGATGATACACGAGGCCATGGTCCTCGAGTACTCCGGGAGGCACCTGGCTTTGATCGAGTGGGCGGGGATGATGAAGCTGCTGCTCTTTACCGCTTTAGGCATTTCGCTCTTTTTCCCGTGGGGCATAGCCGGGGCGGATAAGGCCGCCATGATGCCGGTAGCGCTGGCCTCTTTGGTCATAAAGGTAGCGCTCGCGGGCTTATTTATAGTCTTGATAGAGACGCGGCTGGCGAAGATGAGGATATTCAGGGTAACGGAATTTCTGGGGAGCGCGTTTTTGCTGGCCACCCTCGGCATGCTCTCTTATTTCATACTGGAGTAATTATGGACATTAACATAGCGGCGCAGATAAACAGCGTGCTCGCGGCGTTGATACTGCTTACGGCCTTCGGGCTTCTGGTGCAGAGGAGGATATACGGCCTGCTGCACATATTCGCCTGGCAGGGGCTCTTCCTTTCGGTGTCAACGGCCATAGTGGGATATACGGCCGGGCTGCACCATTTATATATTTCCGCGATATTGACCCTCACCCTAAAGGTCTTCGCGCTCCCGTATATCCTCTACGTCCTCATACACAGGCTTAAGATACATAAAGAGGTGGAGGATATGGTCAATATCCCAACCACCATGCTCATCGGCATAGCGCTCGTCATATTCTCCTATCACCTGACGGCGCCGATAAGGGAGCTCTCGACCCTTGTAACGCGCTCAACCCTTGCCGTGGCGCT
>JAUSLB010000243.1 GCA_030646655.1 Deltaproteobacteria bacterium
GAAGGCGGGATACTCCTCATAGATTCCGACGAGGTAAAGGTAGAGCCCAAGGGCAAATTCAGGCTCCTCAGGTTCCCTATAATAAATACCGCGAGGGAAGAGCTCGGCAAAACCATCGTCGCGAACATAATCTCGCTCGGCATGATAACCGAGCTTACCGGGGTAGTGACCCGCGAGGCGATTGAGAAGGCGGTGCTCTCAAGGGTACCTCCCGCATTTCTGGAGCTTAACAAAAAAGCGCTTCAGATAGGATTTGAAAAGGCAAAGACACTCAAGTGATAATCCCTGGGGCCGGCCTTTAAGCCGGCTCTCCTGTTCCTCCGCCTCCCCGCCTCTCTCACGATTGACTAATCCAACTACTGCTGGTAAGCTAAAATTTATTATTCCTTTCATGGAGAACTCCATCTGGTCACTCACGATATAATAGTCGTAGGCGCTGGCCTTGCCGGAATGCGCGCCGCCATCGAGGCCGCAAAGGGCGGGTACAATGTGGCGGTAGTAACGAAGGTCTATCCCGTAAGGAGCCATTCCGTCGCCGCTCAGGGCGGCATAAACGCGGCCCTGAAGGAGACGGATTCGCCTGAGGCCCACATGTTCGATACGGTCAAGGGCTCGGACTATTTGGGCGATCAGGACGCTATCGAGATAATGTGCAAAGAGGCGCCCGCCGATATCCTCGAGCTTGAAAAAATGGGCGCGATCTTTAGCCGCGATAAATCCGGCGGGATCGCGCAGAGGCCCTTCGGAGGGGCGGACTATCCGAGGACATGCTATTTAGCCGACAGGACCGGACACGGCATCCTTCACGTGATGTACGAGCAGCTCCTTAAGTACGGCGTATACCTCTATGACGAGTGGCACGTGGTCAAGCTCGTTGTGAAGGACAATACCGCCAGAGGCATAATAGCCGTCGAGTACGAAGCCGGAAAGCTCCACCGCCTCCATTCCAAGGCGACGATAATCGCCACAGGCGGCTATGGAAGGCTCTATAAGACCACCACGAACGCCCTTTCGTCAACGGGCGACGGTATGGCCCTTGCCCTTGACGCCGGTGCGGAGCTTATGGACATGGAGTTCGTCCAGTTCCATCCGACGGTTTTGAAGAGGACAGGCATATTAATGACGGAGGGCGCGCGGGGCGAAGGCGCGTATCTTCTTAACGCCAAAGGCGAGCGGTTCATGTCAAAATACGCCCCAAAGGTCCTCGAGCTTGCCAGCCGTGACGTAGTAAGCAGGGCGGAGCAGACGGAGTTGGAGGAGGGCAGGGGCATTGACGGCTGCGTGCTGCTGGATCTCCGCCACCTCGGGGAGAAGAAGATAAACGAGAGGCTCTCGCAGATAAGGGAGCTTGCGGTCAACTTCGCCGGGGTCGACCCGGTAAAAGACCCTGTGCCCGTCAAGCCCGGGGCCCATTACTCGATGGGCGGGATAAAGACCGATAACGACGGGGCCACGAGGATAAAGGGCCTGTTCGCCGCCGGCGAGTGCGCCTGCGTAAGCGTGCACGGGGCGAACAGGCTGGGGGGCAACTCGTTGCTTGAGACGATCGTATTCGGCAGGAGGGCGGGGAAGAAGGCGATGGATTTCTCGAAGGGCTCGCCCCTATCGGATTTTCCGGTCGACTCCTTGATGGACGCCGCGCACGAGGTGGCCAATATCGTAAAAAGAGAGAACGGCGAGGCGCAGTATATAATAAGGGATGAGCTGAATGCCGTAATGGAGGAGAACTGCGGGGTCTTCAGGAATAAGGAGAGGCTTGCCAGGTGCCTTGATAAGATAAGGGAGCTTAAGCAGAGGCATAACGGGGTCAGCCTTTCTGACAAGGGGGAGCTCTTCAATAACGAGCTTTTATCCGTGCTTGAGCTCGGGCAGATGCTTACGGTTTCTGAGACTATCGTGCTCGGGGCTTTGAACAGGGAGGAGTCGAGGGGCTCTCATTACAGGACTGATTTCCCGGCGCGGAACGACAAGGACTGGCTCAAGCATACCGTCATATACAGGGAGGGCGGGGAACTTAAGATAAGGTACAGGGATGTTAAGATAACGAAGTTCAAGCCGGAGGAGAGGAAGTATTAAGGGCCGTTGTCCGCTGGCCATTTGACGTTGACCGTGAAATTTTCAGAGGGTGGTTTTTTTACGGTCACGGAACACGGTAACGGTATTGAAAAAACCATGAAGATAAAATTCAGGATAAGAAGGTGCAGCCCCATAAGCAAGGAAGCGTGCGACCCCTACGCTCAGGTCTTTAATGTGGAGGCAGAGGAGGGGATGACGGTGCTGGAGGCCCTCCTCAAGATTTCAGACGAGCAGGACCCTACTTTAGCTTTCAGGAAGTCATGCAGGTCCGCGATATGCGGCTCTTGCGCCATGAACATAAACGGGTTCTCAAGGCTCGCCTGCAACACTCAGGTCATACCTGAGTATAAAAAGATGGGGGATATGCTCATAGAGCCGCTATCGAACCACAGGCCCCTAAAAGACCTCGTGGTGGATTTCACCCCGTTCTGGAGGAAGATCGAGAAGGTGACGCCGTTCCTTACCCCGACCAAGAAGACCTCCGAGGCTACTGTCACGGCGGAGGCAGAGGCCGCGATAGACAGGAGCCAGAGGTGCATAATGTGCGGGTGCTGCAACGCCATGTGCAACTCGCTTGAGATCGACGAGCACTTCATAGCGCCCGCGGCCCTTGCGAAGGCCTGGAGGCTTGTGGGCGATGTGAGGGAAGGCCATCAGGCAAAGAGGCTTGAGAAATTAAGCGAGGAGCACGGGATGTGGGACTGCGTAAGGTGCGTCCACTGCACTGAGTACTGCCCCAAGGGCGTCATGCCTCTAAAGCAGATAGAGATGCTCCGTTCAGGCGCCTTGAAGGCGGGGATACTCGACAACCCCGGGGCGAAGCATGTGGAGGCCATGGCGGATTCCGTAAAAAAGATCGGCAGGCTCGACGAGGCGGCGATGACCTTCAGGACGCTCGGGTTCCTCCGCTCTTTAGGCATGATACCGTTCGGGTTGACGATGGAGAGGCACGGAAAGATGCCGCTGCCGCACATCTTCCCGCAGATAGAGGAGATAGAAGAGGTGAGGAAGATCTACGAAGAGTTTGAGAAGGCGCTTAAGAAAAAGAAGGGTTAAAAGATGGCTGATTTAAGATACGCATATTATCCGGGCTGCGCCTCGCAGGCCATAACAAAAGAGGCGAACGAGACCACGAGGCTCGTCGCAGGTAGGCTCGGGATTGAACTCCATGACATGCCCAAGGCGAACTGCTGCGGAGCGGGCCTCTTGACCGATTACGACTACGAGCTCTACATAGCCTTAAACGCCCGCATATTCGCTGAGGCGGAGGAGATGGGCATGGACATATTGACCATATGCTCTACCTGCCTCATGGTCATGGCAACGGCGAACAGGGACCTGAAAGAAGACCCCGGGCTTCTGGACAGGACTAACAAGGTGCTTTCGAAGGTGGGGCTGCGCTATAGCGGAAATATTAAAGTAGTGCAGCTCCTCTGGGTGCTCGCCGGGGATTACGGGCTCGACAAACTGAGAAAGCAGGTGGTAAAGCCTCTAAACTGGCTCAAGATCGCGCCCTTTTACGGCTGCCACAGCTTAAGGCCCGCCTCAGCCCTCGGCTTCGACGACCCGGAAAAACCCTGGTCGCTTGACGCTACGATAACCGCCCTTGGAGCTCAAGCCGTCCAGTACAGGGGAAAGACCAAGTGCTGCGGGTTTCAGGTCGATCTCGTCAACGAAGAGACCGCCGAGCTTATGACCGCAGTAAGGCTCCTTGACGGCAAGGGCAGGGGCGCGGACTGCTTTGTAACCCCCTGCCCGTTCTGCCACATAAACCTCGACAACTACCAGAAGCTCGCTGAGAAGAGGGCCGAGGCGAATATCTCGATGCCAGTCTTCCACTTATCCCAGCTCGTGGGATTGGCGCTCGGCTTAAGCCCCGAGGAGATGGGGTTGTCGCGCCATCTGATCTCTCCCGAGAAGGTCTTGAAATAGGGTCCCGGATTTATTTACTTGAGGCGGTATTGACAGGGGCGGGATTGGAGGCTATGGATATCTCGCCTGAGAGCTTCCTTCTTATCTCTTCCTTGACTGATGCGAACCTCCGGGCGTCGTTCCTGGACACAGCCCTGTCCGGTACGGCCTTTATGCTCAAGGGGTTTATGAGCCTGCCGGCGAGCTTTACCTCGTAGTGGAGGTGCGGGCCGGTAGATATCCCTGTAGAGCCGACGTTGCCAATTAAATCCCCCTGATCGACTTTTGAGCCCTTGCGTATGCCTTTTGCTATGCGCGAGAGGTGGCCGTAGGCTGTGGAGTAGTTGTTGTTGTGCCTTATCTCGACGAAGTTCCCGTAACCCTTTTTCCAGCCCGCGTAAGCTACCCTGCCGCTCCCGGCTGACTCCACAGGCGTGCCTGAAGGGGCGCCGTAATCTATTCCGTGATGGGGCCTGTACTTCTTCAATATCGGGTGGAACCGGCCCCTGCTGAAATAGCTCGTTATCCTTCTAAAGCGCAGCGGGGATTTTAAAAGGGTCCTTCTTAAGGATTTTCCGTCGGAATCGTAATAGCTCCCGCTCTCTTTCCCCTCGAAGTAAACGGCCGAGTATTTCTTGCCGCCGTTGACCATCTCCGCGCCGAGGATGCGCCCTGTCCTCACGGGGACCCCCTCGACATAAAGGACCTGAGAGACGATCTTGAATGTGTCGCCCTTCCTTATATCGGAAGCGAAGTCGATGTCCCACGCGAATATGTCGGAAAGCTCCATTACCGCCTGAGCGTCCGCCCCTGCCTTAAGCCCGTCCTCGTACAGAGAGTTCTCGATAGTCCCTGAGATGAGGGTCTCTTTCATCTCGTGCGGGAGCTCTGAGCTGAAGGCCCTGAAAGAGCCGCCCTCTTCCCTCTCGGCTATGAGGGTCTCGTAGTCGCCGAACTTGTACTCGATCCTCTCGAGCCTGTCCTGTTTAGTGAAGGCGCGAAGAACGCTGTCTTTTTTAAGCTGTTTAAGGTCGTATACAGGCCTTGCCCGCTCTAATATCTCCTGTATCTCAGCGCCGGGCACGTTCAAGACCGACATGAAGTGATAGAAGGTATCGCTCTCGGAGAGCCTGAAATCGTATCTTGATGTGCGCTCGGCCTGCGGGCTTTTAAGGCTCCCCGAAAGGGCGGGGCTTAAAGGCTCCGATAGGGCAATATTTAAAGATTTATCCGAGGCTTCAGGGCTTAGAAGGAAAAATACCGTAAGGAAGAAAGAAATTCCGGCGAGGGCCGCTATGAGGGCGGGCCTGAAATGGTTTTTAGGAGTATCCCTGTTTGGAAGCTCAGTCAAACCTATTCATAACCCCTTTCAAAAATTTGAAATATAATAGTAGAATATCGGCCGCGTGTCAAGGGTTAGTTTCTATTTTTTGCGTCAGAACAGTTCTTTTCTTGACTTGGGGAGGTCCTTTGTAATATCTTTTCTGTAAAAGCGGATTAGTGGCGCGCGGGCGGCAACTGCAAAAAAGCGGGGTTATGGAGGGAGCGAAAAAGATAATATCCGAATTCTATAAGGAGAAAAAGGCGCGCATCCTCGTAGCCGACGACGACAAGCTCTACCTCAGGATATTCTCAGACCTCATAAGCGAGCTCGGACATGAAAGCCTCACGGTCGATAACGGCCTCGAGGCCATGGAAAAGATAGCGAGCTACCAGCCTGATATCCTTATAATAGACGTGGTGATGCCCGGGATGAGCGGGTTCGAGGTGACCAGGAGGCTCAAGGAAGACCCGGTCACGATGCATATACCCGTCCTTATCGTCACATCGCTTTCAGACAGGGAATCGAAGGTCATGGGCCTCGAGCGCGGGGCCGACGAGCTGTTGTCCAAACCCATCGACGAGGCCGAGTTCAGGCTCCGGGTCACTAACCTCCTTAAGATAAAGGGCTATGAGGATTACCTCGTCGAGCACGGCAGGAGGCTCGAGGGCGAGGTCATGGACAAAAGCGTCCAGCTCGAGAGGGCCTTCGAGAAGATAAGGCACGGGTACATAGAGACGGTCTATAGACTGACGCTCGCGACCGAGTACAGGGACAAGGAGACAGGCGGGCACATAAGGAGGATAAGCCTTTATTCACAGCTGCTGGCCCGGTATCTGGGGCTCAGCGAGCAGACGGTGGAGGCGGTATTCTTCGCAAGCCCGATGCACGACGTGGGCAAGATAGGCATCCCGGATTCCATCCTTCTAAAAGAGGGCGTCCATAACAAGGAAGAGTTCGAGATAATGAAGACCCACACGATAATCGGGGCGAACATCCTGAAGGACTCGGACTCAGAGATACTCCAGAGTGCTCAGGAGATAGCGCTTTCACATCACGAGAGCTGGAACGGCGCAGGTTATCCGAGGGCACTAAGGGGCGCGGAGATACCGCTTTCAGGCAGGATCGTGAACATAGTCGACATCTACGACGCCATAAGGAGCAAGCGCCCCTACAAGGAGGCCTTCGACCACGCGACGGCCTGCGGCCTTATAGACAAGAATGAGGAGAGGTTCGACCCGGCCATATTCATGGCCTTCCACGACTGCGCGGAGGAGTTCAGGAGGCTGTTTGACGAGAATCAGGAGGAGTACAGGGAGTTCAGCAAGGCCCCCTTTTAACGCTATTCCACCCAGATGTAATCCGCGGCATCAAAGGTGATATTCTCCGCGGCGAGCTTGTCGTCAGGCATCTCGGGAAGTATCACGAGGCTTTTGAGGTCGGATCTTCTCTTTACCTGCTCCGGGATCCCGCGCTTCCACGAATGCCCGCCTCCGGCCAAGACGACCATCTTCATCCCCGGGTTCTTCTTAAGGTAATCTACCGCGTTCTGCGCCATCGCGGTGTCCCAGACCATCTGCGCCTCGCAGAAGTTAAGGAAGGACGCCCCAGATATATCGTGCTCCTTCATCGCCCTCCTTATGAACTCCTCGTACTCCCTGTCAACGTCGCAGGTAATGCCCGGTATTTCCTTCAGCTCCTCGGGCGTAAGGGAGGCGAAGCCGTTCTGGAAGACCTGATGTATGATCTTGCGCGATATGTTAAGCCCCACGAGCGGGACCTTGTTCTTCCTCGCGTACCGGAAGATGTCCTCGTATTTTCCCCACGGTATCTTCCAGTTCCTGCGGTAGGCCTTTTTGAACTCGCTCTCTTTCATCCCCCCCAAGACCCATCTGTCGAGATCGTTCTGGTCTGAGGCCCTGAACATCTCAAGGCCTATCGCCACAGGGACGCCGGCCTCCTTTAAGGACTTTATGACCTCGAGCTGGAGCGCGTGGTGGGACTCGGCGCTGTGGATCTCGCCCACGAAGACAATGTCGGCCCTTTCGCCCTCTTCCAGAATCTCCGGGAAAAGGACCTCAGACATATCCGATGCCCTTATGAACTTAGGTCCCCTACAGCCAGTTAAAATCAGCAGTAAAGCGAATAGAAAAAAAAGCCCGGCCCGCGTAAAATGGTATCTGTCCATAGTTTTGACCTTATTTTTAGCAGGTCGCTTCAAGCCGCAATCTGATAGGCAATC
>JAUSLB010000244.1 GCA_030646655.1 Deltaproteobacteria bacterium
TTCGCGTTTATCATGCAGTCCCGCTCGAACTCCGTATATATCTCGACCCCGTTCGAGGGCGCCGAGTGCTTTGCCATCTTAAGGGCGTTGTCTATGGTATGGGCAAGCTCGGTTACGGATTCCGTCGTGTTCTGCGCGGAGCGCGAATAGGCGGACAGCTCCCTTACGATATTCCTCGCGTTGACCGTGTATTCGATTATGTCCCTGGTGTGGGACTTTATCGTAGCTATTTCGTCCTCGTCCATGATCGCCTCAGCCATGCCGAGTATGCCCGCCAAAGGGTTATTTATCTCGTGTGCTATGCCGGAGGCGAGCGTCCCGATGCCGGCGAGTTTTTCTGACTGGAGGAGCTTAAACTGGAGCATCTTCTGCTCGGAGACGTCCTTTCCGACCCCGACCGTTCCTATAATCCTGCCCTCCCCGTTGATCATGGTGGATAAAGTCAGGCTCAAATGGAAGACCTTGCCTGACCTGGATTTGAACCTCACGTCCCTGTTCCTTACCTCCCATATTTCGTTGTCTATGGGCTTGCCGCTGTTCATTAGCTCGGACCTTTGCTGCGGGCTCTCGTAGAGCATGAGGACGTCCCTGCCCACGACCTCCTCTTTGGCGTACTCGAGGAGGATCTCGGCCTCCTTGTTGAACTCGACGACCTTCCCCTCAGTGTCCGTCGTGACTATTATGACCCTTGAGTTATCGAGTATCATCTGGAGGTAATATTCGGTCTCGTGGAGCTCGTTAAAGGTATTCTTAAGGTTAGAGTTGCTCTTCTCGAGCTGTGAATAGACCTTGTTCTTGTCCCTTATCACCGCCCCCGCCACGATAAGCGCCCCGGCCGGCAGGCAGACAAGTAGCCCCAGTATCCACAGGAGCTTTTGCATGTAGCTTAGGAGCTCGAACCCGCTGTCGTTTGAAAGCCTTATCTTTAAGACCCCGAGTACCTCGCCCTCGGTCGTATGGCAGGCCATGCAGGGGCCCTCCGATCTCAAGGGCACGTAGCTCGAATAGGTCTTGTTCTTCCGGTTAAAAAAGCCGGCCGAGTTCATCGTCTCGATAGAATTAAGGAAGCTCTCCCTCTCGTCCTCCTCTATCTTCCTTATAAAGCCCGCCCCGGCTATGCTCTGCCTTGCGTCAGCCTTCCCGAAGGCGGCCTCCTCGCCCGTAAGCCTGAATATCCCGACCTCGTCCACGCCTATCATGTTCCCGTAGGCGAGTACCATCGAATACTTGCCGTTCGTATGGCCCGAGCCCATTATATCGAGGGCAGAGCGGGTTATAAGCTCCGAGCTGAGCTCTGTCTGCTGGACTATGCGGAAGATGACCTTGTTCTTAAGATGAACGCTCGTATAGATGAAGATGGCGGTCACGGCGGTCATGAATACCGCTATGGCGATTATGATATAGCTTAGGGTGGGCCTCATTCTAATCATCGGCTGGGGCCTCTTTTACCGGGGCCGGAAAAATGTGATCTCCTTAAAAAAAACCTTTTTATTCTTATCGGACGTCCCGAACAAAACTTTAGGAAAAAATTCGCGGCGGATATCAGCCGTTTATTCCAGCCGATAGACCTTGCCCTCTATGAAAAGGCTGACAAGCCCGGGGTCGAGCTGGGTCCCGGCGACCCTCCTCATCTCCTCCATGACCACCTCAAGGGGGAGCCCCTTCCGGTAGGGGCGGTCGCTGCTCATCGCGTCATAGAGGTCGGCTACCGATATTATCCTCGCGGCAAAGGGGATATCGCTGCCTTTGAGGTTCCTCGGGTACCCCGTGCCGTTAAAGTTCTCGTGGTGCGCTACGATAATCCTGGCGACAGGCTCCATCAGCGGCACCCCGTTAAGTATCTTCTCGCCTATAAGCGTATGCTCCTTTATGTGCCTGCATTCCTCTTCCGTAAGCGGGCCTTCCTTATTGAGCACCGCCTCGTTTATGCCTATCTTCCCGAGGTCGTGCAGGAGCGAGGCGTACTCGATCATCTCGAGCTCCTCGGGGGTAAGCCCGGCGAGAGTGCCGAGCTCCACGCAGAGCTGGCGCATGCGGTTGCAATGCCCCCTTGTGTGACGGTCCTTTGCCTCTATGGTCTCAGCCAGGACGTTTATGAACTGTATGTTCATGGACTTCAGGATGCCGTACGCCTTCTGAAGCTCCATAGCCTTTAAGTTGAGCTCCTTTGTCCGCTCCCGCACCTTCTGCTCGAGGAAGAGCTGGTACTCCCTGTTCTCCAACTCCAATTCCTTATTCCTTACAAGGAGGTCCCTGTTGACCAGCGCCTTCCTGACGACGTTCATCAGGTCCTCTTTCCTTACCGGCTTCATGATGAAGTCAAAGGCGCCCTTTTTCATCACGTCTATGGCTATTGAAATGTCGTTCAGGCCGGTCAGCATGATGACAGGCACGGTGCCGAGGCTCTCCTTTACGAAATCCAGCACCTTAATGCCGTCAACCTCCGGCATCCTTATGTCGCTTATTACGAGGTCAAAGGAGTTGGACTTGAGCATCTCGAAGACTGACGGGCCGCCTGAGGACTGGATTACGCTATAGCCCTCTTTGGCAAGGTGGGTGTTTAAGACCTTCCGGATAGGCTCTTCGTCGTCGACTATGAAGATGTTCCTCTTCTGTTCGTCCATCGGCCCGCGGATTTGATCGACTCGAAAAAAATTGAGCAGGGTATATTTTCTTTACCCTGCCGCCTCACTTGCCCGGATTTTAAGACATGTCGGACATCTCAATGACCTTCTGTACGCAAAACCAGTAAGGGCTCTACAGCACTTAGATTTTACTTAAAAGCGGGGGTTTATTCAATGGTTTTAATATTCAGGTCTTTTGAAGGCGGCCCGGGGGGATAAGCGGTTTCTGAGGAGAGGAAGGGATATTTCAATTTAAAGTGAATAAAAAAACAATGTAATGAGTTAAAAAATGGGCTTTTCATGCTTATTTGAGCACCGAAAGGTACTCTGCCACGGCCTCCACTTCATCATCCGTGAATGGGAAGTCCGGCATGAAAGTGCCCGGCTTTACCTTATCGGCCCCTTTAAGCCATACTATCAGCCACCTCTTATCCCTCTTCCGGCCTATACGGGTAAGGTCCTGGAAACGGGCCCTGCCAGAGGCTGGGTCTTTTATCCTGTGGCAGGC
>JAUSLB010000250.1 GCA_030646655.1 Deltaproteobacteria bacterium
ATCTTACAAATTGCTCGACTTTTTTAGTCTCGCAATTTGGCAATCCATCCGTGGATTGCATTAGCAGGCTGTTTTTCAACAGCCTGCTAATAAGCGGCAAGAGGCTTTGATTTCTTTTATAAAAGATAACTGTAAACCAGATTTCCGTTTTGTCAACCGGCCGGGCAGGATTTTTTTATGTAGAAACCTCAAGGACTTACGGCTTAAAAACGGGATTACAGCGCCTTTCCGCCCCATACTAAAAAGCAGCCTGTCCTAAGGGACAGCCCCGCCCCATTTGACAGGAGCCGCCCATCATATAGAATTTCATTATCCACATACTGTCACTTAAACAGAAAGGGCGGGCATTTGAAGAGAGCGTCTTTACCGTTGGCATACAAGATGGCCCTCGCCTTTCTCGCCGTGCTCCTGCCGATACTCATCGCCTTCTTCGTGGGCTACAGGAACAGCAGCAGGCAGCTTGAGAGGCTCATCCTCGACAATATGAGGTCGACTACGGACGACCGGGAAGGCGACATACTGCTCTTCCTCGAGATGACGAGGAACAGGATGGAGGACTTCGCAAACGACGGGCTCCTTAAAGAGCGGTTTGAGAAGGCCTTAGGCGGCCGGGAGGAAGAGGCCTTAAGCGAGTATCTTATAAAGGACAAGCTCCCGCTCCTTAAGAACATCTACAGGATTTCGGTCATCTCAAAAGAGGGCAGGGTCGCAGCCTCAACTTCCAGCGCGCAAGTGGGCGCGGATAAGTCAAAGGAGGAGTTTTTCATAAACGGGATGAAGGGAGTTCCCGTCACCGAGAGGGACGCGGGGTACATGGGCCCGGAGCTCGCCATAACCGCGCCCGTCTACAGCGTTGACAACACGAGGAGGCTCGGCATAATCGCGGGCTTCGTCCCCATGGAGAACTTCAAAAAGATATTTACCGGCGAGCAGGCTGTCGAGCTCGGGGCCATTTCAGCGTGGGACATAACAAAACAGTACCGGACGATCGAGGTCTATCTTGTGAATAAAGACAGTCTCATGCTTACGGAGTCCCGCTTCGTGAGGGACTCTGTCCTAAGGCAAAAGGTCGATACACTGCCCGTAAGGATGTGCCTCGGGGAGACGCGGGAGATGACGGGTTTTTACAGGGACTACAGGGGGGTGGAGGTCGCGGGCGCCTCGATGTGCTTTCCGTCCCTTAAATGGACTCTCCTTGTGGAGGTTGACAGGGACGAGGTGCTCAAGCCCGTCGAGAAGATAAGGATGCAAGCCTTTACGACCGGCTCGGTCGTCTTACTTTTTTTAGGCGGGCTGTTCTTATTCTTCCGAAGGGCTGTAGTAAGCCAGCTTAGGGCCTTATCTTCCGCCTCGGGGTCGATAGCAATGGGCGATTTCGACGTGTATATCCCGGTAAGGACAAAGGACGAGCTCGGGCTTCTGACAAAGACCTTCAACAGCATGGCAAAGGGCATAAAGGACAGCACCTTCGCGCTGAAGGAGAGCGAGGAGCGCCTGAGGGCGATCCTCGACAACACCATAAACGTCGTTTACCTAAAAGACACGGAAGGCAGGTATATCCTCATTAACCGGAGGTATGAGTCCCTTTTCCGCGTAAAGAAGGAAGAGGCGGCCGGGAAGACTGACTTTGACCTGTTCCCGAGGGAGTTTGCGGAGAAGTTCAGGGAGAACGACTTAAAGGCGCTCTCTTCAGAAAGGGCGATTGAATTCGTGGAGGAGGCGCCTCAGGAAGACGGGACGCATATCTATATCTCGGTAAAATTCCGGCTCCTCGGCCCTAACCATCTGCCCTATGCGGTCGGAGGCATCTCAACCGACATAACTGAGCTTAAGCGGGCCGAGGCGAGCCTTGCCAACGCCCAGAGGATAGCCCACATAGGCAACTGGGACTGGGACATAGTAAAGAACGAGCTGAGGTGGTCGGACGAGACATACAGGGTCTTCGGGGTAAGCCCTCAGGAGTTCGGGGCCACTTATGAGGCATTCATGAGCTATGTCCACCCGGACGACAGGGATCTCGTCAATAAGTCCGTAGAGGACGCGCTCTACAGGGGGAAGCCATATTCCATAGACCATAGGATTAAACTTTCCTCAGACACGGAGAAGATAATCCATGAGGAGGCTGAGGTCGCATTCGGCAAGGACGGCGAGCCAATAAGGATGTCAGGCATTGTTCAGGACATAACCGAGAGGAAACGCGCGGAAGAAGAGCTGAGAAAGCTGTATAACGAGCTCGAAAAAAGGGTCGTCGAGCGCACGGCGGAGCTTGAGTCAGCTAAGAATAATTTAGAGGCGGTGAACAAGGAGCTTGAGAGCTTCAGCTACTCGGTGGCCCACGACCTAAGGACTCCCCTGAGGCTCATAGACGGGTTCACGAGGGCCCTATACAAGAATTGCGAAGACATGCTTGACGAATCCTGCAAAGACTACTTGAACAGGGTCTGGAACGCCTCAGCCCGCATGGGCCAGCTCATTGAGGACCTCTTAAGCCTGTCTTACGCCATGGGGGCGGAGATGCACCACGAAAAAATAGACCTAAGCTCTATAGCGAGCGGGATAATCGGGGAGCTTAAAAAAGCCCAGCCCGAGCGCGAGGTCGAGGTCGATATAGAAGAGGGGCTTATCTCAAGGGGGGATGCGAACCTCGTTAAGATAGTGCTTGAGAACCTCATCGGCAACGCGTGGAAGTTCACGGGCAAGACCCCGGGCCCGAAGATCGAGGTGGGCCGCGCCGGGCAAAAGGGCGGGAGGCCGGTCTATTTCGTGCGGGATAACGGGGCGGGGTTCAACATGAAATACTCTGACAGGCTCTTTGGCGCCTTCCAGCGCCTCCACTCGGCGGACGAGTTCCCGGGCACGGGCATAGGGCTTGCTACGGTCAACAGGATCATAATGCGCCACGACGGAGAGGTCTGGGCGGAAGGAGAGCCCGGCAAGGGCGCTACGTTCTATTTCACGCTTTAATTGACCCGCCCTTAAAAGGGCGGGACTGCGCCGAGCACCCGATTAAAAAACCTGAAATTCTTTTCAATATCGTCGACTACGAGCCTGCTGAACGAAAAAGAGCATGTGAAGGCAGGGGATACGGCGTTAAGCACATGCGTTGAGTTCTGTCCGTGCTCTACTACGAAGTCCATGACGAGCGAGCGGGCTTCGGTATCGAGGAGCTGGGCCCTTATGCCCGGCCTTATAAAAGGCCCGAACCCGGAAGGGTCTATCTTTTTTACGAGCCTGGAAGCCTCCTCCCGCATGCACCCGCCGAAATATTTTTTCACCTCTTCAAACGCAAGCGCCCTGAAGCTAAAAGAGTCCGATAGGAAAAGGCGCGCCTCATGCGAGAGTATCCCGAAAAATTCGCTCAAGCTAAAGCGGGAAAGCCCCTTGTAGTTCTCCCTCCAGAATGCCGGGATCGCGGTCGGGCCTATCTTTACCCTGCCATCGACGGTCTTCGTGAAGTGCACGCCGAGGAAGGGGTTCCTCAGGTCAGGCACGGGGTATATGTGCCTCTTTATGATGGAGCTGTCCTTATACTCCATATAAAGCCCTTTAAAGGGGATGAGGGCGTATCTCCTCCCGGCCCCGAAGGCGTGGGCGACCTTGTCGGCGTAGAGCCCTGCCGTATTTATCAGATGCCTGAACTCTATCCTCCTCCGGTTCGTCTCGATGAGGTTCTCACCGGCCCTCTTTACGAACTTTTCCCCCAGAGATACCTCCGCCTTGCCTTTAAGCCCGCCTGCTATATGCCCTGTTACCTCTATGGGGTCTATAGTGGAGGTTGAGGGCGAAAAGAGGGCGTACCTGTAGGTTCTCGCGTTCGGCTCTATCTCCGCCAGTCCGTCCTCGTCCATCATCTCAAGCTCGACCCCGTTGCTGTCCCCCCGCCTCTTAAGCTCCCTCAGCATCTCCAGTTCCTTCCCGTCCTTTGCCACGACTACCTTGCCGCACCTGTTTATGGATAGGCCGTTCCTTACGCAGTACTCCGTAAGGAGCTTATTGCCTTCGGCCGTAAGGCGGGCCTTGAGGGAATCAGGCGTGTAATAGAACCCCGCGTGTATGACCCCGCTGTTCCTTCCGCTCGCGTGAGCCGCGAGCCGCTCTTCCTTCTCAAGGAGGATGATCTTCAGATCAGGCCTCCTTGAGCTTAGCTCTCTTGCGAGCGTAAGCCCTATAATCCCGCCGCCTATTATCAGAAAATCGGTTTTAAAAGTATCCATAAAGCCCTTAAAGGAATACTATCTTTTTAGGGGAAAGCCCCGCATCTTTCAGGCTCTCAGCCATCTCTTCGGCGCTGGCGAGCGCCGCCACAACGACCTTGCCCCCGTATTCAGTAATCTTATCGGCCCCCGTCACCTTGAGGCCGAAAAATTCCCTGCCTGAGAGATAGCCGTATATCGCGCCTATCTTTAAAGGGCTTTTCTGAGTAAGCTTATACAATACCTCGGCTATATCGCCAGTGCCGTAAACGGCGAACTCCTTTACGCCCTCTCCCTCGAGGTTCTTAAGGCAATTATGGCACCTGTGGGCAACATGGGCGTTATACCTGGCCATGCTCCCGAGGAAATCGAAGACCTTGTGGAGCTTTCTTACCCCCTCGCCGATTGACCTCGGGTCCCTCGAGAACTTTACGACCTTCATGTGGAACTGCTTTGAGAGCATCTTTATGAACGTATAGGAGAGGCTTATGGACCAGCTCGCCCGGCTTAAAATATTAAAACGGCTTCGGGCCTCCCTTTGAACCGAATTCAGCTTATCGAAC
>JAUSLB010000256.1 GCA_030646655.1 Deltaproteobacteria bacterium
GCGGGGATCCTTTGACACATCCTGTATAAGGAGCGGCTTTTTCGCGGCCACGGCCGAGCCGGTTATACCCTCGCCTATCTTAAGCCGGGCCTTGCCGACGGCCTCCTGCGCAAGCCCGTATGTGCCGCTCAAAACAAGATATTCGCCGTCCCAGAGATATACCGAGCATATATCGACCCCGAGCCTTCTGGCGGTCTTTTCGGCTACGGCCCTGAGGACATCTTTCAGGTCGTAATCCGAGGAGGCGAGCATGCTTATCTCTTCGAGGGTGATTATCTCTTTCTGCTCCCTGTCGGCCCTCTGCTCGAAGAAGAACCTGCCGCTGTCGTCGAATGTAAGGGGCAGCAGGCTCTCCCTCGAGAAGTGCGGGTTTATCGCCTTGCTCGCCGCCGGGGCTGTCCTGTACTCTGAAAAACCGCATGTGCAGGAGATCTTGACCCTGTAGTCGTCGACCCTCACGGACTTCATCTTCTTGCCGCACTTCCTGCACCTTATTATCGATTCCATTTTTATCCCCTTAAACCGGTTTTACTCCCTTGCGCCTTCTGTTTTGTTCTCGTCTTGCGGCCAGGGCTGCCCGAATGAAGGCGGCGCGGGCTTAGGCTCCTCCAGCGTTTTTACCTGAGCGGACTTCTGGAGCTTAAAGCTCACCACCTCGCCGGATTTGCCCAGGGGGGGCAGGACCTTGCCGTCGTATGTCAATGTGACCCCGCCGGCGTTGCCGACTATCAGGGAGAAGACGTCCTTTGCCTTCCAGACGATCCCCTCACCCTCGCGCAATACGACGTCAAAGGGCTCGCCTTCGTCTATCCTGATCTTTATCCATGAGAACTCGTTCGCCTTTACCGAGAGCGTGTGCTGGGCCTCGACAGCCGGGGCTGGCCTCGGCTCGGCCTTTACGGCGTTTGCGTCTGTCTTGGCGTCTACCTCCGCTCCCGGGCTCTCCTGTTTCGGGGCCTCTGCCTTCATCGCCTCAATATCAGGCGTTGCGGGGACGGCCTCCATAGGGCCGCTTAAGGCCTCAGGCTGGGGCTCGGGCGCTGTAGCCTTCCTGCCGACGCCGGCGAAATAAAGGACGACTATTATAATGACGCCGGCTGAGATGAACGCGGCGGCGTTCCTGATGTTCTTCGGGACCTCGGCCTGCCTTGAGGACTTCTTCTTCGCGGCGGGCTTGGGCCGCTCCGCCTTCTCCGCTTTCTCCCTTAAATAGATCTCATAGCGGAGCGCCGCGTCAACCTCATCGAGGCCAAGGGCCTTGCAGTATGATTTTATGTAGCCCTTTACAAAGGTCGGGTGCGGGAGGATCTCGTAATTATCAGCCTCGAGGGCCTCGAGGTATCTCATCGGGACCCTTGTAGCCTCGAATATCTTGGAGAGCGATACCCCCCTTAACTCCCTTTCCCTTCTAAGGTATTCTCCGGGACTTTCCATCTATCTTACCTCAAAAATTAAAACTGCCGAGATTGACTTGAAAATGCCTGACATCTCTTTGGCGCGGGCGATTGAGAGATTCTTAGGTATGCGTTCGTGCTTCAAATCCCGTTCGGCTATTTAATAAGTTTAATGTAATCTTTCGCTGACCGGGCCTTTTCGCCTTCAGGGGAAAGCTCTATCACCTTTTCAAAGGCCTTTAGGGCCCCGGCCCTGTCCTTCTGTTTAATAAGCGCCACCCCGAGGCTGTAATGCGCGTCTATGTAGCCGGGCGAGGCCTTTACGGCCTTCTCGTACGCCTCTACCGACTCTTTAACGTTCCCTGTCTTCTCGTACGCGATCCCCATATTGTAATAGGCGTTCGCGTAGTTCGGGTTCATCTCAGCGGCCTTCTTGTAACTCTCTATCGAATTCGCGTAGTCGCCTTTATTATAGTACGCCTGCCCCATGTTGTAGTAAGCGAACTCGGGCGTGCTGTAGAAGATGTTCTTGAGCGCCTCTTTTGAGGAGGCTATTGATTCGTCCCACCTGCCGTCGACTATGTATACGGCGGACAGCGCCACGTGAGCGGCGGAGAACTTGGGGTCAAGCTTGACCGCCTTCTTTATCTCCCCTATGGCTTCCTTGTTCATGCCCTTTGCGAAATATGCGAGCCCCAATGCGTTATGGTATGAGGGGTCGTCCGGGTAAAGCTCGACCGCCTTTGTAAGCTCGAGGAGGGCGTCGGATGTCTTCCTGTCGCGCAGATAAATAGAGCCCAATCTAAAGTGTATGTCCGCCTCCTCCTTCCTTTGCTGTAGCGTCGGGCCGCAGGATGCGAGTGAAATAAGGGCTATGGATATGAAAAAGGCCTTGATGAAATTTTTTTGTATGCTCATGCTATATTTTTATGCGGGACAATGCCCTAAAAGCCTTATAACTCGTTGAATTGTATCATATATCTTCGAAGTGGGTCAATCGCTTAAACTCGGAATACCTCATTTTTATATCATTTAGGCATAAAGAATTAAGGCGCTCCAAGCTGAAGGCCTCGACATTAAAAGAGGCCATGACGCTGCCGAATATTATCGCCCTCCTCAGGTTCGCCTCGCTTAGGTCCCCTGTATTGGCGAGATACCCCATAAGCCCTCCGGCAAAGCTGTCCCCCGCGCCTGTGGGGTCGAATATATCTTCAAGGGGGTAAGCGGGCGCCGAAAATACCGAGCCGTGGTTGAACATAAGCGCGCCGTACTCGCCGCGCTTTATTATAAGGGTCTTAGGGCCGTTGTTTAATATCTTCCTGGCGGCCTTTACAAGGCTCGCCGTGCCTGAGAACTCGCGCGCCTCCCCCTCGTTTATGACAAAGAGGTCTACCTTCTTCAGGAGTTTTCTTAGGGCGTCGGGCTTGCCCTCTATCCAGAAGTTCATGGTGTCGCATGCCACGAACTTCGCACCCTTTACCTGCTCAAGGACCTTAATCTGCAGCTCCGGGTCGATGTTGGCGAGGAAGACGAAGGGGGATTCCCTGTAGCTCTCTGGTATCTCAGGGTTGAAGCTGGAGAAGACGTTCAGGTGCGTCTCAAGGGTATGCGCCTGATTAAGGTCGTAATCGTAGCGCCCCCTCCACCTGAAGGTCTTGCCCGGGACTTTCTTAAGCCCGGAAACATCTATGCCCCTGCTCTTTAGCCCTTCGATATGGATATCGGGAAAATCCGTGCCTACTACTGCCACGAGCTTTACATCGGTGAAATAGCTTGCTGAGGTGGAGAAGTAGGTCGCAGAGCCTCCGAGGACCTCTTCCGCCTTTCCGAAAGGCGTCTCGACTGAATCGAACGCTACAGAGCCCACAACGAGGATTGACATCTTGAGACTCCTTATTCCCGGCCCTTTTTAAGGGCTCGGGAGAAATATCATTTTAGGTAGCCTTTAAATACTTCCCGATGAGGAGCGAGAGGTCTTTCTTTGTCTTCGCCGGCATAGCCTTCCTATCGGTAATGGTGGCGTACTTAAGGGCTGTGGCGCATTTGCAGCTACGGCTGTTCGGGATATCGGGGACAGCCTTCCTGATTATCTCCTTTGCCATGGAGACGTTCTTCTTCAAGGTCTCTATGATAGCCTCCACCGTAACGGACTCCTCGGTCTCATGCCAGCAGTCGTAGTCGGTCGACAGGGCAAGGGTGGAGTAGCAAACCTCAGCCTCCCTCGCGAGCTTCGCCTCAGGCAGGTTCGTCATGCCGATGACATCCACGCCCCAAGACCTGTATATCTTCGACTCCGCCTTTGTGGAGAACTGCGGGCCCTCTATGCAGATGTATGTCCCTCCCATGTGGACAGTAGCGCCGGCCTCTTTCGCCGCCGAATGGAGCAAGCCGCTCAATTGTCCGCAGACAGGCTCGGCGAACTCCACGTGCCCCACTATGCCGTTGCAGAAAAAGCTTGACGCCCTGTCCTTGGTCCTGTCGAAGAACTGATCGACTATGACTATGTGGCCGGGCTTAATCTTCTCCTTCATCGAGCCTACGGCAGACACCGAGATTATCCATTCCGCGCCGAGCTTTTTCATGCCGTAAATATTTGCCCGGTAATTCACCTCGGACGGGTTGAACCTGTGGCCTCTTCCGTGCCTCGGGAGGAATACCATTTGGGTCTCCCCGAGCATGCCTGTTACATACTCATCGGACGGGGCTCCGAACGGGGTCTTTATTTTTACGGATTTTACGCCTTTTAAGCCCTCCATCTCGTACAGGCCGCTGCCGCCTATTACGCCGACCACCTTCATCTAAACCTCTCCTCTTAACAGGATGCTGAAAAAGTCCGTCCTGGATTTTTCAGCCACGATTTGGCCGGAGAGCCTCCGTCCAATCCTTACAAATTGCTCGACTTCTCGGTCTCGCAATTAGGCAATCCATCCATGGATCGCCTATCAGGTTGCGGCTTGAAGCAACCTGATAAATATAAGTTCAATTACCCCGCCATAAATGGCGGGGGTGCTCTGCGCACGGCACAATCTCAAATCGTGCGCTTTTAGAAAACAGCTCTTTCTGCGAATAGGCACGCTTGAGAACCGCCCGGGCCAGGCGTGTCGGTAAGGTAACTGCCTTTTATATAGCTCGTTTGATGCGCCCTTAAAAGGGCGGGACTGCGCCGGGCACCCGATTGAACCCGTTGTAACAATATTTTTTAACATTACGGAGTATCAGGGTCAATCTCTTTTTAACGGTTCTTCTCCGTCAAGCTTTAAAACCTTAAAGAGGCTAAAGGCTGTCGTACCGCGCCCGGAGCTGACCGCATGCGGCCTCAATCTCAGCGCCCTTGCTCATCCTTATCATGATCATATAGCCGGCGTCCCTTAAGACCTTCCCGAAGGCCATGACCGGGGCGTTTTCAGGCCTTTTGAACTTCGAGCCCGGGAAGGGGTTAAAGGGGATCAGGTTTATTTTGCAGGGTATGCCCCTTAACAGGCCTGCGAGCCTCTTCGCGTCCGCAATGGTATCGTTCACATCCTTTATAAGCACATATTCTATCGTTATATGGCGCTTGCCCTTCAACGGATACGCCCTTAAAGCCTCCATGAGCTTGGAAAGAGGATACTTCTTGTTTATGGGCATGAGGCTGTCCCTCACCTCATCCGTAGTGGCGTTAAGGGATACTGCCAGGCTCACATTGGACTCTGCACCGAGCCTTTTTATCCCCGGCGCTACCCCCGAGGTCGAAAGGGTGACCCTGTTATGGGAAAAGCCGAATCCCTTGCCGTCGGTCAAGACCTGAGTGAACTTCAGGACATTATCGTAGTTATTTAAGGGCTCGCCCATGCCCATAAGGACTATGTTCGTTATGCGCCCGTTTTCCCCGAGTATCTCATTTGCTGAGATGACCTGATTTACGAGCTCGGACAGGGTGAGGTTCCTCGTAAAGCCGTCTTTTCCCGTCATGCAGAACTTACAGCCCAGGGCGCATCCTGCCTGAGTCGAGACGCAGAGCGTTAATCTGCCTGTCTCCGGTATTATTACGGATTCGATCCTGCTCCCGTCCTCGAGCTCGGAGAGGAATTTTTGAGTGCCGTCCGGGGAGGCCTTCACATCGAGGACCTTTGAGCCCGCGATATAGAAGCCCTCCTTCAGCTTCTCTCGCAGCGCCTTCGAGATATCTGTCATCGAGTCGATCTGAGGGGCGAGCTTTTTGTATATCCACCCGAATAGCTGTTCGGCCCTGTAAGGCTTCTCCCCGAGCTCCTGGATGATGTCCAGAAGCTCGGCGTATGTAAGGTCTCTTAAGTTCTTCATTTTAGTTTCCGGCAAAATGGCGGGTCCTGAAGCGAATGGTGTTCAAAAAAGGGAAATCTTTAAGGGAAAAACCGGTCCGGTCCGGGCCGGGCCGAATCTCCGCTAATCTTTATCCACCTTTGCTACGAGCCAATAAACGACCCCGAGCACGGCTACGGCCGCAATGAGCGAGACCTGCGCCTCCACAGCCTCGGACTTAAGGGTCGTCACAAGTATCTTCCTTATCATGGCGACGAGCGCTACGCTTATGAAGACCTTTATGGCGAACCTGCCGCCTTTTAAGTGCTTTATCTCGGTGTCCATCAATTCGATGACGACCCAGAGCATGAGGAGGCTGCCTAAAGTGCTCAGCAGCCCCTTCTCGATATCGCCGTCGAAGATATGCATTATGTCATAGACGAAAAGGCCCATGACCATCAGGCCCAAGACGACAAGCCCGAATACGAGTACAAGATTCAAACCGTGGGAATAGCGGTTCGCGAGCTGTATGAGGTAGGACTCCACCTTCTGGGAGAGGAAGAATTTTTTCTCCTCCTCTATATAGGAGCTGGTGAAGGCATCGAGGTTTAAATCGAGTATCTTTTCTACGGAGAGCTCGAGCCTTTGCCTCTCTTCAGCGCCGCCGACCTCTTTCAGAAGGATGCCGTGGACGTACTGCTTTACGAAGTGGAAGGCGGCGTTCACATAATGCGCA
>JAUSLB010000258.1 GCA_030646655.1 Deltaproteobacteria bacterium
ATCTTAAGCTCGTCCGCCATTCTCCGCGACATGAGGATTACTGCGGCTGCGCCGTCGCTCAAGCCCGGCGAATTTCCGGCTGTCATTGTCCCGTTCATCTTAAAGACAGGCTCAAGCCGGGAGAGCTTTTTTAGGCTCGTATCCCGTCTTATGGTCCCGTCGGTATCGATTATCTCACCCTCAACATCTATAGGCACGATCTCATCCCTGAAGAGCCCCTCTTCGGTAGCCCTTACAGCCTTCCTATGGCTCTTAAGGGCGAATGAGTCCTGCTGCCCTCTGGTGATCTTATATTTATTTACAGTATGCTCGCAGAGCGCCCCCATGTGCGCTCCGTAGTAACAGTCCCATAGCCCGTCATAGACCATGGAATCCTCTATCTTAGCATCCCCGTATCTTTTTCCCCGCCTCATTTCCCTTATAAGGAAGGGGGCGCTGCTCATCGATTCCATCCCGCCCGCGATGACGATTTTAGCCTCCCCGAGCATGATAGCCTCTGCGCCCAATGCCACGGCCTTAAGCCCTGAGGCGCAGACCTTATTGACCGTAAAGGCGTTTATCGAATCCGGCAGCCCTGCAATGAGCGCGGCCTGCCGGGCGGGGTTCTGTCCTACGCCCGCTGAGATGACGTTGCCCATTATCACCTCATCCACGAGGGACTTGAGCCTAAACCTTTTTATAAGCTCCTTAATCACGAAAGAGCCGAGCCGGGGGGCGCTAAACCCTGAGAGCTTTCCCAAAAGCCTCCCGACAGGCGTCCTTAGCCCGCCTATTATCACCGCGTTTTCCATTTTTATTTCTTTTTAAGGAACTCCCCCATGAGCCTTTTCCGGTCGTCATAGGAGAACATGGAGCTGAAAAGCTCCATCTCCTTTTCAAAGGAGCCTGAGTTGATCAATTTTTTTATCGCCTCGAGGCACTGGGCTGGTTTTAACGCCAGAAAATGCGCGAGGTGCATCATCTCCTGATCGAGCCTTTCCGCCGGGACTATTCTGTTTATCAGGCCGAGGCTTAACGCCTCTTCAGCGGATACCTTTCTACCGGTAAATATAAGCTCCTTTGCCTTGAGCCTGCCCAAGACCCGGGTCATCCTCTGCGTGCCGCCGGCTCCCGGGAGTATCCCGAGGTTGACCTCAGGCGCGCCGAAGACGGCTTTATCCGATGCCATGATGAGGTCGCATGAGAGCGCAAGCTCAAGACCGCCTCCGAGCGCAAAGCCGTTCACGCCCGCTATAACAGGCCTCGGGAAATTCTCAAAAAGGCCCATCACCTTATGGATGAGCCTTGCGAACCTCATAGCCTCGTCAGGGCCGAAGCCTGACATCTCCTTTATATCGGCCCCGGCGCAGAAGGTATTGCCCGTGCCTGTGACGGCAAGCACCTTTATGCCCTTTCCGGAATTCAGAATCTCAAATGCCTTTACGAGGCCGTTTAAGACCGGAGTTGAGAGGATATTCGCGCGCGGGTTATTGAATGTGAGGCGGGCGACCGGGGCCTCTTCTATCTTAAAGCCGCTGAAATCCATAGATGCTCTCCGTAAGGGTTTAAGTCCTCGTTACAATTAAAGTATCAATTCGCCCTTTTGTCAAATAGGCGGAAAATGCAGGTTTGACCGCTATGGTTGACAACAGTGATTTCGGCGTGGGATAATCAGCGGAAATGGAAAAGGCATATTTTAAAAGAAAGACAAGGATAGTGGCCACAATAGGCCCCGCGTCACACCGGCCCGCGATAATCGAGGAGCTTATAAAGGCGGGGGTCGATGTGGTAAGGCTCAACTTCTCGCACGGGGACAAAGAGCTCCACGGTAAAGTCATAAGGGATGTCCGCGCCGCCGGTAAAAGGCTCGATCGCCCGGTATCGATACTAATGGACCTGCAAGGGCCTAAGATACGGGTAGGAAGGCTCAAGAGCGCTTCCATAGAGCTTAAAAGCGGGCAGAAGATGCTCATAAGCGCTTCGGCCCCGGACGGGGACGAAGCGATAATATCGACGACCTACGCGGATCTTTATAAGGATGTGAAGGCCGGGGACAGGATTCTTCTGGATGACGGGCTTATAGAGCTGAGGGTAGGCAAGGTATCCGGCAGGACTGTAGAGTGCGAGGTCGTCTACGGGGGCATCTTAAAAGAGCACAAGGGCATGAACCTGCCGGGCATAAATATAAGCGCACCGAGCCTGACGGATAAGGACATAGAAGACCTCGCCTTCGGCATAGGGGAGGAGGTCGATTATATCGCGTTGTCTTTCGTAAGAAGGCCCTCCGATATCGCTGACCTTAAAAAACGGATAAGGGAGAGGGGCGCGGATATACCGGTAATCGCTAAGATTGAGAAGGCAGAGGCCTTGGAGAACCTCGATGCCATACTTGAGGAATCCGACGGGATAATGATAGCGAGGGGGGATCTGGGGGTCGAGCTTTCGGCTGAGGCGGTACCGGTGCTGCAGAAAAAACTGATCTTCAAGGCGAACGAGGCAGGCAAAACCGTCATAACGGCAACCCAGATGCTCGAATCCATGATAGAGAACGCGAGGCCCACGAGGGCGGAGGCCTCTGACGTGGCGAACGCGGTATTCGACGGCACTGACGCCCTGATGCTCTCGGGAGAGACGGCTGTGGGGAAATATCCGGTAAGGGCCGTTGAGATGATGGCAAAGATAGCGATAGAGGCCGAAGAGGCGGCGCTGTCGCAAAAGCACTTTTTAAGGAGGAAGAAGGCTCAGGCAGGCTCTTTCGCGCAGGCCGTGGCCTTCGCCGCGCATGCCGCGAGCGACGAGGTGAGTTCAAAGGCTATAGTAGTATTCACCCAGACAGGCGATACGGCGCGGATACTGTCGAAGTTAAGGCCCACGAGCCGGGTCGTCGCCTTTACGCCCCTTGAGTCCACATGGAGGAGGCTCGCGCTTGTATGGGGGGTCGAGCCGTTCTTAATCGAGTTCGGAACTCATACCGATGAGATGATATGCAGGGGAGAGGCCGCGCTGCTTGATAACGGGATAGCCGGGCTCGGGGATACTATCGTGATCGTGTCAGGGACAAAGGTCGGCATGATAGGCGCCACTAACATGATGAAGATAGACTGGATAGGGAGCGAGGAGTGCAAGTTGTATCTGAAGGAGAAGAAGTAAGGCTGGCGGAAAATTCGAGCTTTAAAATCAATCCCGCCCCGCTAAAAATTCAGCGGGGCTTTTTTATTTTAGGGGTTGTCATTGCGTGAGGAGCCGAAGCAATCCCTGCTTCTCAAAAGTTTGTCACCAAAGTCCTTTTGCGCGCTGCCGCGCGCTTTCGGGCAATTTTTATCTCTTCCCGAAGATCTCCCCAAAGAACCTCTTCATCGCCTCCCAGGACTCCTTATCCGCTTTCTCGTTGTAGGCAACACCTTTAGAAGGGTCGTTGCCCGAGGCTGGGTTAGTGAAGCTGTGGGCCGCGCCGTCATAGATATTCATCCGCAAGTCAACCCCGGCCCTTCGCATCTCTTCCTGAAAGAATAAGACCTCTTTCATAGGCACGGCCCTGTCCTCTGAGCCGTGGAGCACGAGGATCTTGGCTTTTATATTTTTGGCGTCCCCCCCCCCGGAGTTTAGCGCGCCGAAGCTCCCGTGGAAGCTGACAGCGCCTGAGATTTCGGCCCCGCTGCCCGCAAGCTCAAGGGCCACCGCCCCGCCGAGGCAGTAGCCTATGGCCGCTATCCGTTTTTTATCCGCAAGCGGGTTTTCCCTTAGAACCTCGAGCCCTTCTTTTGCGCGGATGCGCATAACGGTCCTGTCCCCCCTCAATATTCCGGCAAGCTCCGAGGCCTCCTTATAGTCTTTCGGCCTTATATCCCTTCCGTACATATCAGGGGCAAATGCGATATAGCCGAGCTTGGCGATCTCCTCCGTCCGCCTCTTTATGTAATCGTTTATCCCCCACCATTCATGGAAAACGAGCACGCCCGGCCTGGCCCCCTCAATGCCGTCGTCATAGGCAAGGTAGCCCTGAAGGATGTCGTTGCCCGGCCTGTAATAGACCTCTTTTGTGACAATCTTTGCGGATGCCTGACCCGTAAGGAGGGGTAAAAATAATAAGATGAGAAGGTATCTCATAGCCGTCATGGTATAAGGATTATCTTTCCGTAAGCGCGCTCCTCAAGTATCGCGTGGTGGGCCGCAGGCGCGTCCTTTAGAGGCATCTCCCTTCCCACTATAGGCCTCAATGTCCCGTTCTCAAGCCCGGCTGTAAGGGCCGAGTGTATGCTGTAGAGCTCTTTTTCAGCTGCGTTAAAGAGCGACATGCCGATGATACTGCCGTCCCTGCCCATCGCCTCCCTCGGGTCTATCTCTATCGTGCCCCTGCTCCCTACGACAACGACCCTCCCGCCTTTTGCCAATGTTTTTAAGTCCGCCGCGAGGTTCACATTAGCGAGGAACTCTATTATGACGTCCGCGCCGTTATTATCAGTTATCCTCATTACCTCGTCCATGTGCCCGGGCTTGGTATGGTCAACAACAAAATGGGCGCCCTCCTTTAAGGCAAGCGCCCGCCCCTTATCAGTCCCGGCTGTGGCGATGACCTTCATTCCAGCGGCCCTTGCGAGCTGGACCGATGCCGTCCCTACACCGCCGCTTGCGCCGTGAATAAGGATTACCTCACCGGGCAGGGCCTTTGCTCTCTGGAATATGGCCCTGTAGGCCGTAGCGTAAGGCACCCCGAGGCAGGCGCCCTGAGAAAATGTTATTCTATCAGGCAGGATATGGGCCTGAGACTCTTTGCATAGCGCTTTTTCTGCATAAGCCCCGCTTATCGTCCCTGATGTGTAGACCCTGTTGCCGGGGGAAAAACGCTTTACATTCTCTCCTACTGCCTCGACAACGCCCGCCGCGTCTGAGCCCGGGATAAAGGGTAGTTTTTTTGCCCCGTATATCCCGGCCCTGATATAGGTGTCAACAGGGTTTACGCCTGTGGCTTTAATATTTATAAGCGTCTCTCCGGGGCCGGGCTTTGGGGCCTCAACCTCCTCAAGCCTCATCACCTCAGGAGAGCCGAACTCGTGGACCCTGATGGCCTTCATATCGCCTCCCAAAATTTAATCCCTCTACTAGAGGGTTCAATTCCCCGAAGCTTGCTTCGAGACTTTTTCAGCCGTAGTGGACTTCGATACCTCGCAGCTTGCTGCGGGGAGGTTCATTGCCTGCTAATACAAGTATTACATATTTTTCAGGTTTCGGCTTGGAGGGGCGTTATTGGAAATAAAAAAAGCCCCCTCCCGAACGGGAGGGGGCTTAAGTTTTATTCAATTACCTTATATACGCCTCTGTCACATACCTCCTCATCATCCTGTGGGAGTTGAAGTAATAGGCGATCTTGCCTATGGAATTTTCCATCATCTTTATCCAGATATCCCTGTGGCTGTAATAGGTAGGCAGCACAAGGTTCTCAAGCTTATGGTATAAGTCCTCCGCGTCTGCCTCGAAGGTAGTCTGGCTGATGGTCGCCTCAGTGGGGCTCGGGCCTATAGACCAGCCTGTGTAGCCCTCGATGTGCCCCTCAATCCACCAGCCGTCAAGGACGCTGAAATTAATGACCCCGTTATGGGCGGCCTTCATCCCGCTCGTGCCTGAGGCCTCCCTCGGCCTCATCGGGGTATTAAGCCACACATCCACGCCTGATACCATCTTCAACGCAAGTTCCATATTGTAGTTCTGGAGATAGACTATCTTTATATCTCCTTTAAGGAGGCCGGCCTTCCTTATTATCTCCTCTATATTACTCTTGCCGTCGCCGTCCCTCGGATGCGCCTTTCCTGCGTATATGACCTGAACCTTGCCTTTGGCTATCTTTTTAAGCCGCCCTATATCGCTCAAGAGCAGGTTTGCCCTCTTGTAAGAGGTCGCCCTCCGGGCGAAGCCGATGGTGAGGGTGTCGTAGTCCATGGACGCGCCCGTAAGCTGGTTCACATGGTCTATGAGCTTTTTTTTCGCCTCCATGTGGGCTTCCCACAGCTCTAAGGGGGGTATCTTATCGATCCTGACGAAAAGCTCGGGCTCGTTCGCCCACCCCGGCAGATACTTGTCATAGAGCTTAGCGAAGCTCTCGCAAGTCCATGTAAAGCTGTGGACGCCGTTCGTTATGGCTTGGATCTTATAGCCCGGGAAGAGTATCTTCGAGACCTCCCCGTGCTTTTTAGCCACCCCGTTTATGTACTGGCTTAAGTTCATGGCAAGGAGCGTGAGGTTCAGTTTGTCCTTTCCGCCCAAGTCTTTCAGCACATCTATGGGTATAACCTCGCCCACCACCTCTTTGACCATCTCGTAAGGGAACTTGTCATGGCCCGCCTCCACAGGCGTATGGGTGGTAAAGACGCACAGGTCCTTTACCCTCTCGACATCCCAGACCTCCCTCTCGTCCCATACCGACTCTATATCCCTCTTGTGCCTCTTTAAAAGCTCAAGGGTAAGGAGGCTCGCGTGCCCCTCGTTCATGTGGTATTTTTTGATCCTGAAGCCGAGCGCCCGGAGCATCAATACCCCGCCTATGCCTAATATCATCTCCTGCTTAAGCCTGTAGCGGTCATCCCCTCCGTAGAGGAAGTGCGTTATCTGCCTGTCCTCGGGGGTATTCTCAGGCAGGTCCGTATCGAGGAAGAATATCGGGACGTTCCACTTTGTGACAAGGCACGAGATGTTATAGACCCATGCCTGAACGGCGACCTCCCTGCCTTCTATCGTGAGCCTTATCTTTTGCGGGACAAGCGACATCTGTTCAGCCGGGTTCCACTCCTCCGGGTACTCTATCTGACGGCCGTTAGAGTCTATCTCCTGCCTGAAGTACCCTTTCCTGTGAATCAGCGTTACCGCCACGACAGGCAGGTTCAGGTCAGCCGCTGATTTTATGGTATCTCCGGCAAGAACCCCGAGGCCGCCGCTATAAGTGGGGATATCGTTCCTGAAGCCCACCTCCATCGAGAAGTAGGCTATCTTCGGCTCAGAGGTTAACTCCTGAATATATTTCATAAAATTCCTTTTTCAATGATTTAAGGAATTATACAACATCGAAAGAGTTAATCAAGGTTTTTTAAAAGGATTTCTGGTCAAGCCCGGCCGGGATTTGGAACTTGCCTTTTCATGTGCTATAATGCGTCCGAAGGAGTCTTGGATGCGGAAAGCGAAAAGAGTCCTTCATTTTTTGACAGGCGCTTTTGCAATTATATCTATCGCCCTGACCGTTTCCTCTTGCTCATCCCGCAGGCCGGCCATCCCAGCCCACATCGCTGAAGCGGCT
>JAUSLB010000259.1 GCA_030646655.1 Deltaproteobacteria bacterium
CCTTAAGGCCGACGCAGAGCTCATAGCGACGCTGCCTTCGTCCAAATCGAGCCACGAGCTCCTTTACTTCGATATCCTCACGAGCTCGAAGAAGGACAAGGACTTCGTCTATAACCTTTTAAAAGAGATAGCCGAGGTCGAGATAAGGGTATTGGCCGAGCCGTCGGGCAGGATAAGGACTGACGCCGCCAAGGCAGAGCCCGCGCTTGAGGTGATAAAGGGGCACGGGCACGGCCACGAAGCCACCAAAGAGACCTTAAGGAGGGTCAGCAACACCGTACGCGTAAACATAGGGAAACTCGACAATATCATGAGCATCGTAAGCGAGCTCGGGATATTAAAGCAGGGGCTCGCTGACCTAAGCTCGAAGCTTAAGGCCGAGCGGCATTACTCGGCCTACGGCATAGAGATATCGAAGGCCGAGAAGTACCTCGAAAGGAAGCTCGGGGAGCTGCGCGACAGCGTGCTTGATGTCCGCATGGTCCCGATAGGCCAGCTGTTCGGCAGGTTCGAGACCTTCCTCGCCAAACTGTCGAGGGAGACGGGCAAGGAGACAAGGATGTTGACCTACGGGGACGAGACCGAGCTCGACAAGCTCATCGTGGAAGAGCTCTCTGACCCGCTCATGCACATAATAAGGAACGTGCTCGACCACGCCATAGAGGCCCCGGTCGTAAGGGAGGCCTTGGGCAAGCCGAGGACGGGCACCATAACCCTTTCGGCCTACCAGAAGGGCAACCATGTCGTAGTCGAGGTAAAAGACGACGGGGCGGGGATAGATACCGAGTTCGTCCGCGAGAAGGCGGTCGAGAAGGGGCTTGTGACAAAGGAGTATGTAAATAACCTGTCGAGGCAGGAAACCCTTGAGCTCATATTCCTGCCCGGCTTCTCCACCCGGGATTTCGTAAGCGAGACGTCCGGCAGGGGCGTGGGCATGGATGTCGTAAAGGAGAACATAACGAGGCTTAGCGGCATCATAGATATCGAGACCGTAAAGGGCAAGGGCACCCGCTTCATGCTCACCATCCCCATAACGCTTGCGATAATACAGGCGCTTATAGTGGAGGATTCAGGGGCGAGGTACGCGGTGCCGCTGAATTCGGTCCTTGAGATAATAGAGCTCAGATCATCTTCCGTAAGCGACCAGAGCATAACGGCCGGCGACAGCGCTATCCCGTCGGTGCGCCTGTCACGCTTTTTCGGGAAGGCCGATTCGGCAAGGGAGGTTTACTACGGAATAGTTGCCGGTTTCGCCGAGCACAGGCTCTGCATAATAGTCGATTCCCTTGTCGAAGAGCTCGATGTAGTCATAAAGCCCCTGCCGCGCCTTTTAAAAGTGTCTGGCATATCCGGGGCCACGGACATGGGAGAGAAGGGGACTATACTCGTACTTGATATCACAGGGATACTCGAACAGGTGATGAAGGACATGAAGCTCGCCAAGGCTTAAGCGCCCATGCCGGAGCAGGTTTTTATATGAGGAAGAGGATACTCGATCTAAAGCAGATAAGCGATGCGGCCCTTAAGGCCGATAGCCCGCCGCCCGAGAAGCCCGCTGAAGGCGCGGGGCAGAAGGCGGAGGATGAGCAGAGGCTTCAGATAATATCGTTCTTCCTTGACGGCGAGGAGTACGCCTTCGAGGTGGCGGACGCCGTAGAGGTCTTAAGGCCGAGGCAGATGACAGAGGTGCCCCGCACACCTGAGTTCATAAAGGGCATACTCTGCGTAAGGGGAGAGATGGTGCCTGTAATGGATCTAAAGAAACGGCTCGGCATCGGAGCGGCCGACTGCAAGAGGCTTTGCAGGATACTTATAACCTCGATAGAAGACCTTAAGGCCGGCTTTCTTGTTGACAGGCTCTCAGGGGTAAAGGATGTCCCGGTAAGCTCGATAGGGCCTGCCTTAGAGGGGGAGAGGGCGTTTAAGTTCCTTAAAGGGCTCATAGCGACAAAGGAAAAGCCCATAAAACTCCTTAACGCCGCCAAGCTCATAGACTTGACCCACTGAAAAGGCCTTTTTCTCTGAGTTTAATCCCTCATTGAGGGTTCAATTCCCCGAATCTTGCTTCGAGACTTTTTCAGCAGAGAGGTCTTCGATACTCCGCAGCTTGCTGCGGGGAGGTTCATTCCCTCGTAACAAGATTAGAGCCCATAGACCGGCGCTCCCTAAATCCCAGATTGAACACATGCGTTTTTATTTTTTAGCAGGTTGCGGAAAAACTATTTTAGCCTGTCATTCTGAGCGTAGCGAAGAATCTCGGAAGAATGACAACTTTGGGGACTTTTTCAGCAACCTGTTAGATGAATGCCGCAATTTGCGCCTTAATTAGCCCGGGAAAAGGCCCCCACCTGTCCTTTAATGCAGGGTGTAAAGGCTTAAAATTGGCTTGAAAGCAGGGGCTTTTCTATGATAGTTTATATGTTGAATTTCTAACAGGAGCTAAGAAAGTCCGTCCTGGACTTTTTCAGCCACGATTTGGCCGGACTGCCTCCGTCCAATCCTTACAAATTGCTCGACTTTTTTAGTCTCGCAATTAGGCAATCCTTCCATGGATTGCCTATCAGGTTGCGGCTTGAAGCAACCTGCTAAGGATTTAATCATAAAAAGCGATTATTAATAAAACGGTCTAACTTATGAAAATTAATAGGAAAAATATAGGGCAAAGCTTTAGCGGAGGTCTTCCGCTCTGGAAGGCCCTCGCCCTATTCCTTGCTTTTACCATTGCCGGGTGCGCCGGGGTTAAGGATATGCAGGGTAAAAGGGACCCGAAAGAGCTTTACGACAAGGCTATGACGCACTACCTCGGCCAGATGTACAACGAGGCCGAGTCCGGCTTTAAGACGCTCATGGAGGAGCACCCTTTAAGCCCCTATTCGGTAGAGGCCCAACTCATGCTCGGTGACGTCTGCTACGCCTCTGAGAAGTATGAGGACGCGAGCTCCTATTACACAAACTTCGTCGCCCTGCACCCGACCCATCAGAAGGCCCCCTACGCCCTTTTCCAGAAGGGCATGAGCCACTTCAGGGATGTGCTCACGATCGACAGGGACCAGACATCCACGAGAAAGGCCCTCTTCGCGTTCGAGGACCTCGCCGCGGCATACCCCGGCTCGGCCTATCACTCCAAGGCAAAGGAGCTTATAGGGTTTTTAAAAAAGAGGCTCGCCGAGCGGGAGTTCTATGTCGCGCGGTTCTATTTCAAGGACAAGAACTACAAGGGGGCGCTCGCGCGTTTCAGGGACATACTTAAGAACTACCCTGAGGCCGGCTTTAACGACAGCGCGCTTTACTACATAGGAGAGTCTTACGAAAGGCTCGGCGAAAAAAATCTTGCCAACGACGCCTTCTCCACCCTTATAAGCAACTTCCCTGACAGCCCCTATGTGAAAGAAGTCAGGACAAAGCTCAAGGAGAGCTAAGCCCGTTAAAAGGCCCGCAGGGGCGCGCCTTTTTGCCCTCTATCGGAAGTCCCGCTCAAGGAGGCTTATGGAAAAAGGATGGCAGCACAACTACGACCTCGGGAAAAAGGCGTTCGAGGAGAAGAAATACGACAACGCCCTCCAGTACCTCGAGAAGGTGGCGGCCGAGAAGAATAACTTCGCCGATGTATTCAACATGCTCGGCCTGATGTACTACAATAACTCGAGGTTCGAGGACGCCATCAACTCCTTCAGGCGCGCCATCGAGCTGAACCCGAGCTACACGGAGGCCTCCCTTAACCTCTCCGTCGTCTATAACGAGCTCGGCCAGTTCGACAAATCGAGCGAGGTCTATGCCTTGGCAAAGGCCGTGAAGAAGGAGGTGCACTCCTACTTAGACCCGTATGTCAAGGGGAAGCTCGCCAACATGCACGCCGGGCTCGGCACCATATATAAGGACCTCGGCTTCTATAACGAGGCTGTAGATGAGTACAAAAAGGCGCTTTCCTTAAGGCCCGAGTTCGTTGACATGAAGACAAGCCTCGGGGCCGTATTCAGGGACATGGCCGAGTACGGCAAGGCCGTAAAAGAGCTTGAGGAGGCGGTAAGGCTAAACCCCGACTACTCCGCGTCGAGGATACAGCTCGGATTGACCTATTACACGATGGGCCACCACGAGAGGGCAAAGACCGAATGGCTTAAGGTATTGAGGAGCCATCCGGATGACAAGATGGCACGGATGTACATGAACCTTCTGCTTACCCCCTCAAGGTAGGCGCAGACCCTTTCCCTTTTCCATCCCCTTATTATACGTACCTTTTCTACTTTTTAAACCCCGGCGAATTCCCCTCTTATTTGACAGCGAAAAATTTTATATTATAGTTAAAACAGGACGGCTGCTTAAACCCGGTTTAAAGCCCGTTTTTAACCGGCTATAACAATTGGAGAGGTGCCATATGAAAAGAGCGCAAAGGAGCATGTTCATAACGGTCTTTATATTGATGAGCCTTATGCTTGTCTCAGCCGCTTTGGCAAAGGATAAAATGATGCGGTCAGGGGCGATGGCTGTTGAGACGATACTCACGCCGGAAGAGATGAAGTGGGGCCCTGCGCCCGAATCGCTACCCCCGGGGGCTGAGCTCGCGGTCCTCGAGGGCGACCCATTGAAGTCCGGCCCTTTCACCATGAGGCTTAAGGTGCCGGCCAACTACAGGATCCCGCCGCACTGGCACGCCTCGGCCGAGCATGTGACGGTCGTTGCAGGGACATTCAATGTGGCAAAGGGCGAAAAGGAGGATGCCTCCGTAAAAGGCAAGGAGCTTCCCGCAGGGAGTTTCTTCATGATGACTCCGAGGTCCTCACATTACGCATGGGCGAGCGAAGAGACGGTTATCCAGCTCCACGGCAGAGGCCCTTGGATGATAAACTATGTGAACCCGGCGGATGATCCGAGGAAGCAGGCTAAGTAAAGAAGGCACAGAAACCACCTTGTTTTTAAAGGGGCGTAAATAAATTACGCCCCTTTTCCTTTGGCCGTTTAATGAACTTCCTGCCCCCCCCTTTAGAAAAGGGGCAGGGGGTTGAGCGAGGGATTTTGATATCAAAAAAAAACAGGCGGGACATCCCTGTCCCGCCTGAATATTCT